>NZ_MJUW02000121.1 GCF_001753675.2 Candidatus Brocadia sapporoensis
AAGGATATGAAATTTGTCGTAGATGATTTGAGCATGGGGAATGTGCTTGAGAGTGGATTTCCTAAAAGGCTCCCCCATGTCCATAACGACAAGGGAAATGTTTTTCTTCTGACGATCAGAAAGCGTATTATAAAACAAATCCAGGTCTTCTTCTCTACGGCCTTCACCGCCTATCCCTAGGGGACGTCCTTTGTCTAAATCACTGACACAGGTCATATATGCGTGCCCCTTACGGATAGAAATCTCATCTATTCCTATGGCTCTTAGTTTGGTAATTTTGCCAAAACGACTAACAAGCTTGTTCATGTAGTTTATTTCTATTTGCCTGACTTGATACCAGCTAAGTCGTTCCAGTTCAGCTACTCGTTTTACCGTAAGTTTACGACAAAGTCTGCCAATGTGACGTTCATACGCGTGGTATATCGGGTATTAGAGGCAAGCCATGATAATGTCTCTACTTTCACAGCGTTACATTTCTTGCAAAATACACGGCGGTATTCAAACTCAACGTATATCCTGAATGAACCGCTCGAAAGGTCTCTTGTCCGTTTGATTTCACTATCGTAGTATGTCTTCGATGGTGTAGACAAACGGAGCAAACGGTTTTTCTTGACGGTGTACCAGTTTGATGACCCGCGCATAGGGATCACCATAAACGCCGGTTAATTTACTTCGCGCTCGAAATCCATGATGGGAATATAAGTCTAATAAGGTTTTACCGATTTTCATGAATGCTCTTTTCTCTTGTCAGAGGAGTATAACCTACACGTGACAACTTTTTGGAGATCTATTTTACCTGAACACTTTATTTTTTTAAGCTATTGTGAAAGAACTATTATGGAAATTTATCCACACAAAACTTAGAAGACCCATAGTGTTCACATTTTTGCTAATGATGTTAAAATTTTCTTTGGAAGGTTCTGTCTTATGAGGGATGTTTATAACAAGTTCGATTTTATAAAATATAACCATTTCATAATCATATTTAACTTGAGAAAATACCCTAAAAACTCTACACTTATAAAGAGTATTGCTTGAAAACAAACCGTTTACAGACAGATTTTGAGGAGGAGTCGAAATGATTTCAGGACGATTGCATTGGGTGTGTATCTGCTTGGTTAGTTTAGCCGTTACTGTTATGTCCGGATGCCGTATGGATAAAACTCCGCAGGAAGTGGCACGATGCTTTTGGGATGCCATGAAAGTCCAGGACATAGAAAATGTCCGGAAACATACCACAACATCAGCCCACACTATGCTCGATTCATCCCACGAACAATTCAAAGATGCAGATGTGACCTTTGGTAAAATTGTCATTGATGGTGACATTACTACCATTGATACTACACTTCGGTTGCCGAAACACGGTACGGAGACTTTCGTCCAATTCCAAACGGTCCTCAAAAAAGAGAATGGAGAATGGAAGGTAGATTATGCGCAAACAAAGGAAACGATAAAAGAAGACCAATCCTTTTCTGATATATCGAAAAGCCTGGAAGAGTTGAGCGATAAATTGACGGAACATATGAATGAAACTCTTGGAGAGATAAAACAAAAAATGCCTGAATATGAAGAAAAGATGAGAAAACTAGGTGAAGTTGCATCGAAGAAAATGGAAGAGGCATTACAACGCTATACAACGGAAATTAAAAAAGGCATCGAGAAACTAAGTGGAATTTTGGATGAGGTTCTGAAAAAAGAAAGTGGTAACGACAAACAGGAAAAACCGGAAAATGATGTCAAACCGTGAAAGCGGTAAAATGTTATAAAATTACTTTGTGGGCAACAGCTTATGGGTTGCCATTCTACAGGAGAAAATGAAAATAATTATATGTCCTTACGTTAAAGGAGTTTGAGGTGGTAAAATATCGCTATTCGGGACGCGTCGTTCTGTTTCTTCTATTTTTAATTTTTAATTTTTCCGTTTCTGTGTCTGCACATGAAGGGCACGATCAGAATGATGAAACGGTAATTACGATAGGAAAGAAGTCCTATATTCATTTTCAGGCAGTTTTAATGGGGTATCAATACATCTATAGTTATATGGTAAAAGGTGGGGCAAGTGAGATCTCCAGTCTCGCCCAAAATGTGATTGACGCCGCCAATCTGGGTATTCAAAGTGAACCGGAAGGACCCGGCCAACACATGATGCAGCATATTCTTGAAGGGTCGGAAGCATTAAAAAATGCAAAGGATGTGAATGGACGGCGGGAAGCATTTGCCTCCATCAGCAATGCCCTTTTTCCTTTTTTCAAGCAATGGCCAAATCAGCTCATGCGTAGCAGATTAAAAATGTGCCGATGCAAAAGCGGGCATGAATGGCTTCAGCCGGACAATTGTTCCACGGTATGTCCGTATTCCCAGAAAAAATCCTCAAGCTGTTTAATGATTGAGGAAACAAAATATTAAAAGAGGTTTAGTCGCCAGGAAAACCCAATGAGGGCATTCTCAATGCAATGGAAATTAAAAGCAAAAATACAGAATATCGTCTCGTATTTGCCGAAAGCCGCATCTTATAATGCGTATTATTGGATACAAAGGCATTTTGGAGGGTTGCGTCGAGTTAATCCTTTAAAAGCATTGATAGGTGGGATTGAGACTTGGAAGCGAATCAAAAGCCAAGACCGTTCCCCGTCTGGAAAAGTATTTTTTGAGGTCGGAACGGGACGAATACCACTGGTGCCACTGGCTTACTGGCTAATGGGAGCGGAAGGCACCATCAGCATAGATTTGAATCCCTACTTGAAAGAAGAGTTAATCGCTGAAAGCCTTCGCTATATATCTGAGAACGAAGGGGAGGTTCTGAAACTCTTCGGTTCATTGCTCGACAATGACAGATTCAATTCCCTGTTAAACTTTACAAAGAAAACAAGTTTTTCAACAACGGAATTTCTCAATTTATGCCAAACAAGCTACATCGCACCAGGTGATGCTGCCGACACTCGTTTACCAGATAACAGTATTGATTTTCATACTTCTTACACTGTATTTGAGCATATCCCCATAGATATATTGAGGGAAATCATTGGGGAAGGAAATAGGATAATCAGAAAAAATGGTTTGTTTGTTCACCGAATTGATTATAGTGATCATTTTTCTCACTCTGACAAGAGCATATCTGCAATCAACTTCCTTCAGTACGGTGATGATGAATGGCAAAAGTACGCTGGCAATAGATACATGTACATGAACAGATTACGTCACGATGACTTCATTATATTGTTTGAGTCCGCCGGTCATCGTATCTTGGGGTCGTAAACTGATATGGACTTGCACATACAAGAGATTTTGAGAAGCGGGAAGCTACGCTTGAACGATAGATTCAGTTCAAAGCCAGCAGACGTTTTGGCAATTACGGGGAGTTGGATGATAACACAGAAGAACAGCTAATAAGGTGTTTCTCCAGACATGAATTTCGCTTGTTCAATTAGCTTTGCGTTATTCCAAAAAGAATGTTTTACACGGTAATGTTATAAGATGGTTGAAGTTCTTGTGTTTTAATCACGGGCTTTGCTGGTTCAATCGTCCCCGATTGAACCGGAATATTTAATGTTTTGTATTGTGGGTGACATTACAAGACCTGTAGCATAGTTCAAAATCTTTGTTTATCAGCCAGATTGAGTCAGCTCAGGGCTTAGCTCTGTGAGGATAGTATCTGTGAAAAAAGACATCTCCAAAACACCTCCAGTTGTCCTAACCATTGGGCATTCCACGCATACCCTCGAGGTATTCATAAAACTTTTACATGCTCACGATGTAAAACGTCTGATAGATATCCGTACCATTCCCCGTTCACGGCGCAATCCTCAGTTTAACCGAGAAACACTACCAAATAGCCTGAAAGCTGCTGGCATTACTTACACACATATATCAGGACTCGGTGGCCTCCGTCGCCCACGTCCCGATTCACCTAACACAGGATGGCGTAACGCCTCCTTCAGGGGTTTTGCTGATTATATGCAAACGCCGGAATTTAAAAAAAACTTAGAAACACTGATTGAATTGGCAAAGCATGAGCAAGTCGCATTAATGTGTGCAGAGGTTTTACCCTGGCGTTGTCATCGCTCCCTGATTGCCGATGCACTATTGGCCAGAAAAATTACGGTTGAACACATTATGAGTGAGAAGCAGAGGCGGCTCCACAGACTCACACCTTGGGCGGCGGTAAATGGCACATGCATAACCTATCCGCCTGAATCAGCTCAGAACGGTATTGAATTCGGAAAAGAATGTTGAGTTTCGCTGGCAAGTTGGTTATCATCACTCCATATTTCGGGCAATATTAATATCGTTTCCTGAGAAGGTACTTCCTATGACAAAACTCATCAAAAAAAGATCAAAAAAAGCCGGTCTCCCGCCTGGTTCACTTGTCCATATAGGAGAAAAAAAGACTGATAAAACAAAGATTACCATCATCGAATATGATGAAGTGCATTTTCACGAACGGGAGGCAAAAACAATCGAGGAGTGCTTTCCCTTTCGTGACAAGAACCGGCCCACCGTGGCGTGGATAAACATCGATGGGATTCACCAGAGCGAGATATTGGGGAAGCTTGGTGAAGGTTTTGGACTACATCCCCTCATCGTTGAAGACATCCTGAATACCGATCAACGTCCCAAGATAGAGGATTTTGAGACATATAGCTATCTTGTTCTTAAAATGCTGTATTTCAACGCTAAGGACGGCGAGGTTGCCTCTGAACAGGTAAGTCTGATTTTAGGGTATAATTTTATCATTTCATTCCAGGAACGAGAGGCCGATATTTTTCATGTAATCAGTGACAGGATCAGAACCAATAAAGGACGCGTAAGAAAGATGGGTGCTGATTACCTTGCATACTGTCTGCTCGATGCAATAGTTGACAACTACTTTATTATCATGGAAACACTGGGAGAAAAGATAGAATCCCTGGAGAATGAATTAGTTAAAGAACCGAGTCCGGAAATTTTGCCGGCCATCTATAATTTAAAAAGGAACATGATACTATTGCGAAGATCCGTATGGCCTCTGCGGGAGGTAATTGGTGGATTAGGGAGAGGGGGATCTTTACAGATCCAAGAGTCTGTCAAAATTTACCTTAAAGATATCCACGATCACACGATTTATATAATTGACACCTTGGAATCTTTCCGTGAAATGGTTGCGGGGATGCTGGAAATCTATCTTTCAAGCATCAGTAACAGGATGAATGCCGTTATAAAGGTGCTCACCA
This sequence comes from Candidatus Brocadia sapporoensis, assembly GCF_001753675.2. Classification (GTDB taxonomy): domain Bacteria; phylum Planctomycetota; class Brocadiia; order Brocadiales; family Brocadiaceae; genus Brocadia; species Brocadia sapporoensis. The sequence continues at coordinate 5,214 of NZ_MJUW02000121.1, forward strand.
TGATTGCCACCATATTTATGCCACTTACCTTCATTGCCGGTATCTATGGAATGAATTTTAAATACATGCCGGGGCTTGAGTGGCGTTGGGGGTATCCAATGGTCTTGCTCATCATGGCTGGCATAGGCATTGCCATGGTGTATTACTTCAGGAAGAAAAGGTGGTAAGAAACAAACATAAATCGTGTATCAACCACAAACAGCGTTTATCACAAGGGGGAACGTGAAAATAATTCCTTTCTGGTTCAATCGTTTGACTAAATATTCACGACAAAGTCAGCAAGTATGAATCCTCGTGGACATGGATATGTTCTTCTGAACCAGCATTCGCCTGCAGTATTTCTCCCCCTGAGATTTATGCATCAACAGTCCAGTCTGGGTCATATCGAGCGTGGCAGCTTGGGCAAATGAGGATGATCCTGCAGGCCTCTTTTGTTACTCGCACAAACGATGTATGAAACCCATCTTCATACCCGCAATTCGGACACTTGTGAAGTTCCTGTTCTATTTTTATAGATACCGGTTTTGTCGTCTTGTTTTGCATATGTCTGCTCCTTTATTTATAGTCTCTTGTTGGTTCAATCCTGTAGATTAAACCAGCATGTTATTGTTTTTATAATCTATTCCACAATTACGATTAAATAATTATCATTTTGAAAGACTTGGCGTGCCAGGCGCTCCACATCCTGTATGGTAACCTTCTTCAGTTTTTCAATTTCCTGATCATCTGCTTCTGGTCCTTTACCATCGAGCACTTTCATGCTAATATAATAGGACTGGTTTACCCTGTCCAGCCTGCGCATGCCGCGGCGCCCCAAAATGGCATTTATGGTTTTCTGCAGCTCCGGTTCTTCGATCTTTGCTTCACGCATGGAGTGAATCTCTTTGCAAATACCGTTGATTGCCCGTTCTGTGTTTTCTGGCCGTGTACCCATGGATATGCGATACCATTGAGCGCCTTTGTATTTATTGAAGGAAACGCCAATGCTGTACGCCAGACCTTGCTTTTCACGCAGGTTGAAAGCGAGCCTGTCACCAAAAATGGCTTCCATTACAGAGAGCGCCGGCTGATCTTCCTCGCCCACTTCACAGACATTTGCCACAGAGATGTACGATTGCTGTTTTCCCATCTTTTCACGAATTCTGGTACCAAGGGATTTAAACTGTGGCGTAAACGCCGGCGGCTGCCATCCCATCTCACCCCAATCACCCCCTAAATATTCTCTAACCAGCAGTAGTGCCTTTTCAACCGGTATATTAGCGGAGATGACCAGTATCAGATTTGCAGGGTTATAAAATTTATGATGAAAGTTCTGCACATCTTTCAATTGAATCTGTTCAAGGTGTTTCATATCACCGAACAACCAGCTAAAACCTGGGTTTTCTTTGAACAGATTTTCGTAAAAGATTCGTTCTGCAATCTTTGATGTACTCATTTCTGCATTGGCAGAAAGCGACATAACATCCTTTTTTGCTTCAGCAAAGGCCTTTTCTGTAAGGCTGGGCTGTAATATCATTTCCGAAAGCAGTTTCAATCCCTTCTCAAAAAAGGTATCAATTACCTTAAGCCGGATATAAGCAAAACGGGGGTTATGATAATAGTCATCAAAGGGAACAGACGGGTCATCGCACACTTTTATTTCCGCGCCAATTGAGTTGAATGCCTGGTAGAGTGCATCGTCCGGATGTGCTGCCGTCCCGCCGTCAATGAGCATGCGCTGTAAAATTTCTGCCATACCCCATTTTTCTTTTCCTTCGCTCAGGCTGCGCTCCTTTGCCAACAAATGGATACCAGCGACCCGGCTGTCATAACACTCTTTCACCACAACCGTAAGACCATTTTTCAGTATCTCCATTTTGTACTGATTTACCGATTGCGCTTTTAACGGTGCAGCTGTTTTTTCAACGGGAGGGGATATCAAGGTGACCACCGGTGTCTGGATTTTCAGATATTTTTCTGCTATCTTTTGGATTGACGCTGGTGTTACCCTCATTAAACCATCCATATAATTGCGCAAAAGGGTATAACCACCGGCTGCCAGATAGCCAGACTTCATCATGCCGTAGTAGTGCAAACTTTCCTGTAAATACAATTCGTGTGTTACGTGGGCAATTAGCGTTGACTCTACTTCACTTGCCGGAATGACATTTTTTGTCAGGCCTTGCACAGCCTGCACAATCAATTCTACCACACGTCCTGCATTAGCGCTTACCGGTAGTTCCGCTGAGATTTTTAACGTTGAAAAATCACGGTTAAAGTCTATGCATGTATCAATTGTATCAACCAGATCTTTATATTGTTCCTGGTTGAACAGCGTTTTCAGGATGGCATCTTTTCTGTTTCCAAGAAATTCTGATAGCAATACCAGCGCCTGAAAATCATCAGATACCGGCGGTGGCAAGACGTAACCCAGGGTCAGATATTGACGATTCTTTGGAAAATTATCCATACCATTTGCCGTGACTAGCTGTAATTTAACTGGTGGGTTAAGGGCAATAGTTTTGTGCTCTGGTATTGGTCCTGCCGGATATGAACCGTACTTTTCTTTGACTAATTTTACCATCTCAGGGGTTGAAAAATCACCGATTACCATCAAGATCATGTTATTGGGGACATACCAGGTTTGATAATATTCCCATACTCGTTCCCGTTTAAGATGTGTAATCGTGGAAACCGTTCCAAGTATCGGACGTTCGTAGGGCGTCCCGGCATAAAAAATTCTGTGAAAATGGTTGTCGACCTGATATTCAGGCTGATCAGCGTCTTTGCCAATTTCTTCAATAACAATGCCTCGCTCCTTTTCAAACTTTTCATCAGGCAGGGTTGAATTAAAGAGCATATCTGCCTGAATATCCATTCCCTGGGCGATGTACTCTTTCGGCATAAGGATCATGTAGTTGGTGTAGTCCTGGCCGGTATGGGCGTTATTGTAACCACCATAAAAATCCATTTCATCGTAGATCTGTTTCTGTGTTCGTGTCTTTGTGCCGTTGAATAACAGATGTTCAAGGAAGTGGGCTGAGCCGTTGCTGGCCTCATCTTCATTCCGACTACCAGTCTTGACAACGGTAACTGCGGCAATCATGGGACTGGCGTGATTTTCAATAAGGATAACTTCCATGCCATTATCCAGATAGAATACCGAGGCTTGCTGAGTTTCTTTAAACAGAGATGCTATTTGGTTATTTTGGTTTTCTCCGTAACACAAATGACATTCCATCCAATTGAACATGATCAAGATCGCAATAACGTATCTTAAGCTTTTTTGCGTATTCCGTAGGGAACACAATGTTTTCAGTGAGAATTTGAGTATATATGACATGGTTCTTCCCTTTATTTTTATTGTGAACGTTTAAAAAACATCATTCTTTTTATCTGCAAGGATTCAAAATATTTTATCAGGTTTCCGATGAACTTCAAAAACTATCCATTATTTTCAATCCGGATTTTTCGATAATCCTGAACAACTGAAAAATTCAAAGAATCTTAATTCAGCGATAAAATTAAACTTAGAGTTGAAAAGAAGTCTCAAAAGGCCTCAATTTATGTCTTTGATTACAAGGTGGCATGGACATTGTCATGATGGTTTGAAAGGCAGAAGAATTGTGTATTATGTACTTGGATATAATAATTGGCTGAAAGATTTTTTGAGACGTTGGAACGAATCCGACGTCTAACCCGTACGGAATGGTGGGGCAAATATCTTGAAGTTGTCTGGAAGAAACAAGAAACCGGAGCATAAAAGATGCGGATAAGAAAGAGGTATATTCAGATTCTGTGTCCTTTCGTGAGTTTTCAATAAAAAAGTGTCGGGATATTCGTAAACGGAGTTTGCCTGCGTGGAAGGTATCGGGAAAAAAAGGCTGTAAAAATTTGCGAAGTTATTGTATGAGTTTGTCGGATGTGAATGGAGAGTTACATTAAGTTGAGGTTTTTGTGCCTTGGACGATAAGAGATTGTATATTTTCATTGAAAATAAAATTGAGTAGATGTCAGCATTGTCCGGTTAGGAAATTGCGTAATACAGGTATCAAGAAAAACGAGAAA
>NZ_MJUW02000117.1 GCF_001753675.2 Candidatus Brocadia sapporoensis
CACTCTCAAGCACATTCCCCATGCTCAAATCATCTACGACAAATTTCATATCCTTCGCCATCTCGGTGACGCTATGGACACAGTCCGTAAACAAGAATATCGTCGTGTAAGTGAGAAAGAACGAATATTTATCAAGGGACAGAAGTATACGCTTCTGTCACACAAAGCCAATTTGGATATAAAGGGCAAGCGGGCATTGAAGCTGCTTTTCAAAGCCAATGGGCTTACCTCTTGAAAGAATCCTTTGGTAATCTCTGGGATTACAAAAGCTCCGGCAACGCCGAAAGATTCTTTACCAACGGGAAATCCCAGCTTCATGGTCAAGGCTTAAACCATTTCACCAATCTGTAAAAATGATTGAACGACACGGGGACAGTATCGTGAGTTACTGTAATTCCAGCAACAAGGTCTCTCCTGGACTGGTTGAAGGTATCAATAACAAAGTCTGTGTTATTCAACGCAGAGCCTATGGTATTAAAGATCGTGAATATCTCAAACTTAAAATACTATCGTCTTTCTTACCAGAATTATGAAAATTTACCCACATAAAACTTAGAAGACCCCGGAAATAAAAAAATGCAAACTTTATTCACTCATTTCCACGATGATACAAAAAGTATATCCTCAACAAAAAAAGCCGTTAAATCCAAAAATGGAATTAACGGCCTTTTGTCATAAAGATCTCTTTTTTACGAAACAAATCAAAAGAAAGATTTATTTGGTGGAGGCGGCGGGAATTGAACCCGCGTCCCTAGACATTTCAGCATAGGCTTCTACGTACATAGTCTATTTTTTAAGTCTCGTCATCCAGAACCCCAATAGACAGGGTTTCCAATGACCAGTTAGGTTAAAGGTTTCATTCAGCCCCCACCTATCAAAAGGACTAAACTAACCTGCTAGTCGTCGTTTCATTAATCTCGCAGGTAAGAATAATGAAACGTGGCTGTTAATTAAGCAGCCAGTGCCATTGGATATTCGGCATTTAAATCATTTTGCCAGGTTTTTAATGAGGCCGCCTGACAACCTCAATACGCCACCTGTACCTCAACTTGTCCGGTCGAATCCTTTCGCCCCCTGTTTTTATAAGATTCTGTCTTTATTATTAATCTTGTCACCAATACAATTTAATTTTACACATTTTTGGAAATTATATCGACTTTTGTATGAAAATGCAATTCATCATTCTATAATTATACGATTGGTTAATTTCACAACGAATTTTGCATAGACTTGTAGGAATTCTGTTATACATGACGATTTATAACAACCTTTTTTTAAATTATTTTTATCATAATTAACAGGACAAATTTAATTTCTGTGTAAAAAAATTATTTGTTATCTGCTAAACGGTATGTCATTTTTTGTAAGATACGAATAACACAATGGTTAAAAAAACGAGATCCTCGTTTTCAAACGAATTGACGCAAAGGCCTAAAAGCAACATTATAATACAAAGTTTTTGTCTTAAGTAGTAATATTTAGGTATAGAAATAGCTTGTTCTACGTTTGCACATTAATTGTTTATAAGGTATTTATAGGAGATGTCTCATGATAAACAATGTAAATCCTAATACATCAAAACTTTTAAACCAGATAAAAAGATTGTCAATACATACAACGAAGAAAGACGAGGATCATACTGATTTCAAACTTGACGTAGTGAATAATACTCATACTACTAAAGAACTGAAAAGAACAAACTTAATAAACTCTATTGAAAGGATAAAAAAAAAAAGTAATATACCTATAGAGCCATTAGGAAATAACAAAATGAAAATTATCGCGAACAATGTTCAAACATCGGAACTGACTAAAATCGTTGATATGCAAAAAAAACATCGGAGAGAGCCCGTCGGATCACTTCTCGATGTTTATTTTTAAAGAAAAAGGGTAGCAAGCTGATTCTCGAAGAAAAGGAGGAAAGCGAAAAACCAGCTTGCTAAAAGGAGAACAATTGTACCCATTAAAACATATAGAACCTAAAAATAGTTCCCGCATCATCAAAAATATTTTTGTTTTTATTTATAATTGAATTATAATTGCAGATATGGTGAGTTGCAAAGTTACACGCGCATTGATATTGACACTTGAGTTTCTTACATGAAGACCTTCAAAAAAGTGCTTTTACTTTTTGGCATTGGTTTGACATATATTATTATGATCTACTTAACTTTTCACGCCGTCACCAATGTATACAAGACAAACAACCCTATATTTGCGAAAAAAGTTGTCATTTTAACGTTCTTTACGAATATATCAATGTTTGCTGTCAGTGGGTATTTAATTTACAAACTGAAAATTCCCGTGGAAAAAAAATGAAACGTTTACGAGGTTTAATTTTTTGGTGGTCGTTCGTTAGCGCCTTATCTCTATTTTATGTTCATTTTGTTTTTGCAACTGGAAATGATGAGATCAGCAGATTAAGACAAGAACTTCTCGATCTCGAAAAGATTACAAAACCACTGATTTTAACCTTTAGAAAAGTCGCAGAACTCGTCAGCCCGTCCGTAGTGAGTTTAAGCACAGAAAAAAAGGAATACCCGGGTAAAAGAAATGAAATAGAACCTTCACCGCCATCTCAAAATTTTCCACCCAAGCATGAACCTCACATCGACAGTATGCCCAAAAAAGGTCTCGGCTCAGGAATTATCATTGACGAACGTGGTTATATTTTAACAAATAACCATGTTATCAGCGGTTTTTCTGAGGATGAAATCTCGGTAGTCACCCACAACGGAGAACAGTATAATCACGTAAAAATCATTGGTATTGATATGAATACAGACCTTGCAGTTATTAAGATAGAGGGTGAAGGTTTTATCCCGATTACCTTTGGCGCTTCTGAAGAAGTTCAGGTGGGTGATTGGGTTATTGCTATAGGCAGCCCTTTCGGATATCAACAAACCGTTTCTACAGGTATAATTAGTGCTAAAGGGAGGACTCATGTTATTCCTTTTGAAATTCCCTTTGTTTATGAAGATTTTTTTCAAACGGACACGGCTATTAATCCCGGCAACAGCGGAGGACCGCTGGTAAATCTTCGAGGTGAGTTAATTGGGGTGAATACGGCTATAGCAACCCGATCAGGCGGATTCCAGGGAGTAGGATTTGCAATCTCTGCCAGTATTGTAAAAGAAACCGTTGAAAACATTATGGCCACAGGGGCTGTGGTGCGAGGGTATCTAGGAGTCGGAACACACGATATTAATACTGAGTTAGCAAAAATACTTGGCCTTAAGGACAAAAAAGAAATTGCCAGCCGATTTGGCTTACCGTCAGAGAAAGGAGCGTTTGTTCTTGAGGTGTGGAGTGATACCCCTGCATCAAAGGCCGGCATCTCCCCTGGTGATGTAATTTTTGAAATAGGTGGAAGAAAAATTGAGAATACTATAGACCTTCAACATGCTATCCGTCGGGCAAAGGTGGATGCGACTGTCATTGTAAGGGTTATGCGTAGCGGTGCCGAAAGTGCACTAGAAGTACTGGTAGAGCGTCAACCCCAGGACTTAGGGGGTAAAACGTATATTGCCATTCGGAAACTCGACGAACCTTCGAAATTTTCTTTAGGTCTGGTAGTCAATGATCTAACTCCTGAAATTGCAAAATCTTTAGGGATCGAGGATGATCAGGGAGTTCTGGTTGTTGATGTAGAAACAGACAGTTCTTCGGACCGAGCAGGTATTCAACCTGGTGACGTAATTACAAAAGTGGGAACAAAAGAGGTTCGATCTGTTTTAGAATTTATGACGCTTATGGAAGAGTTTTTAGAAACAAATAAACCGGTTAGTGTCTTCGTAAAGAATAAGGGTTTTATAACACTTAAATAGAACAGATAAATTTGAATTACATTGTAAATCTTTTTTGCTACGCCCGTTGGTTAAAACTATAGTTTCTTCAAAATCCCTCTTTCCAACGCAAGAGGATAAAATGCCATGCTTTGGCCATAATAGTTTTGAAGAAAAACTTTTTCATTCAGTCGTTTTTTAAAAGAGATTTTTATTGCATCTGATTTATCAACCAATATTTGTGCCATAAAATACAATATCGCATCTGAAGCTAAACCACCGTATGCCACAGACGGCTCTCCTGTATAATAATATGCTGCCTTTATTTCTCCTGTCCGAGAAAATGAGGATTGCAGGAATTGATACATCTTCGCAATAATTCTGTTTCCCTCTTCTGTCTTATACCAGAGTATGTCAAGCCCTATCCGCACGGGAATCCTAACCGACTCCCACCCGTAATCAGCTGATCTGTCTTCGACTTTTAAAATATTTCCATGAACATCTACCATACACCAGTCCGGTATCAAACCGCAACCATTTACTGTATCTAACCGGACACCTGCCTGGCTGAAAAGCCAATAGCTCGTCTCAACTAAATGCAACCAATGGTTGTCTCGCGTCGTTTCATAAAACCGACGGAAAGCTGCAGGATTATAATAAGATGGGTTTTGTATAAGGTACCCATTCGTTTCATTACCCCATAATCCCGGCAGTAAAAAAAGACGATTATCTCCCCCCCGCACCGTCTCATGCCCCATGATGTCGTTGATTATCTGCATAGCTTTTTCGCGATACCCCTGATCATTCCACTGGCGTGAAGCTAGCAATAAAGCAAAGGCATAATCACAATCGGCATCTGATGCTGGCATCCAGTCGTCGACATCCCCATTTTTCCAATGCCAGGCAAGGAGATGGTCTCCATATTTTTTACCCCTGCTCAGGTGGTCCTCTGTCCAATGAAAAATCAAATCAAACGTCTTTTTGTCATTTATAAAAACAGAGGATATCATCGCATAAGCTTGTCCTTCACTTACCGTGTCACATGCATGTTCCGGACGTTGAATGCGTCCGTCAGGAAGAAGAAAGTGTTTTTTGTATGATTTCCACCAGATTTCTAATTGCTTTTCAGCAGGTATTTTCACACCGGAGCAGCCATGAAAGAAGAGGCAAGTGATACCGATAACGAAAACAATCTTATGATAACTCGATAGCATGGAAATTCACATTTAAACAGAGTCCTTTTTAGAGACGAATGTTACAAAACAAAACAGCCTGTTCTTCATCAAAAACCGTTGACCGCACAGGCTTTATTTCAAGTCCTATATTCCATCGTCTCTGATCATCCCATCCAAATTCAAGTTTCGGTTCAGTAAAATCAACACCGCTTGAATCCACACCTTGTTTTACGGCAACCTCATAGTACATTTTTTTGGCGCCGCTGAAATGCTCCTTTCCCAGATAATGTCTCCAAATAACCCCCCCCATATACTTCCGGTAATTATGAGGAGACCAATATTCATCCTTTCGTGAATGCATGTCAAATCCATAGGTTTCTAAGACAATTTTCAGAATTTTAGGATATAACGATAGTTTATAACCGATGGCGGTATAATCCTCGATACCATTATTACCATCATTATACCAATACTTTTTAACCTGACTCAAGATATCAATGCGTTGAGATACATCCCAGGCAAAACGTCCGCCCGTGTAGTAACGTCCCCTGCTATTCTCCAGGGTATTAAAATTTTGCAGGACATCCTTCCGCCCGCCTAATAATGTAACATCAAACATGTCATAAAAACGATAGGCACCGCCAGCCTCAAACTGTGCTGTTTCATGACGCTCCTCGGAATACGTGGACAATTCTCCATTAAGATAGGTTGATATCCCTTTCTCAAAATATTTATTTAACCGTAAGGTGAGATGCTCCGCCGACGAACCACCGTGTTCTGTGAATTTAAATATCGTATGCCCAAGACCCAGAGACAAGTCCATAGCCTCAGAAATCCTTGCGGGAGCATATGCGGCATCCGTTCTGAACATGGTAATCTCATAATTCCCGTAATTATCACCACTACCTTTTTGATGGATATATGATTGTTTCAGCCATACTGACTGCCTGCGTCTCCATTGTTCCGATTCCTGAGCAAACTGTGCGCGATTGTGTTCTGGTGCAGCTACCAGTATTTTATGATATGCTTCTTCTGCCGGTGTACTCAAATTAAGCTGGGAGTACATTTGGCCTAAGTCAAACAACGCTTCGGTGTTTTCAGGATGCCATTCTGTCAGCATGCTATAAAACGATGCTGCAGTCCGTTTTCTTCCTAACCAATTATTCCTTTTTGCCTTCCATTCCACGGGTGTTTCATAATCTTCCGGGTAATCCTCGCAAAGCTTTTTGTAGGCTTCATTTGCCTCACGAAAATGCAATGCCCAGCCATATACCCTTGCTACTTCACGGCGTCGCTCAAAATCGGATGGACGTTCTCTGAGATATTCGTCGTACCACTTTATCGAATCATCATATTCTTGCCTCCAGGCTTTTACCTGTGCCAGCCATCGTATGACCCTCACATCGGTTGGGTCATTCTTTTCAAGCACCAGGAATTGATCACTGGCTAATTCATAATCATTGTGAGTGGCCAGCAATTTCGCATACTGATACCGAAGTCCTGTGTCACTGTGAAACTGTTCAACCGCCTGATATAACCAATCCTTTGCAAATTTATAGTTCTGACTTTGTCTCTCTCTATCGAAATATCCTATTCTTTCTATAATTGCTTGAAAGATGGCAAGATTTTCCTGTTGATTTGTAAGATATTGGCTTATATCTTCATCCGCAATTGCGCGATCACCAGATTGAATGTTTGCAATTGCCATGATCGCTTTGATAGGGATCTTTTGTGCAATATCATCCGGAAACATTGACAATCCGGCCATAAGCGCTGTTTTATCTTTCAACTTAACTATGGTCTCAAAGTATCGTGCTATTTCTTTTTCCGGTAAATTGTGCAATTGAATCTCATTAAATATTCTGTTTGCTTCCTCTGAATTATTCAGATTCAGATAACATTCCACTATACCAAGTTTACACGCCGGGTCTTTTTTGTTTTTATCCAGTTCCATGTATAGCTTTAACGATTGCTGAAAATTACCAGACTTAAACTCAGCCTTCGCCAATTGAGTCCCTACTTCCGGATTTTGGTGCATAGACATCTCATCAGCAATTTTCCATGCGGAAAGTGTCACTTCATCCAGGAGTTGGGGTCTTACCATTTCTGTTTCAACTGTAAGCTCCGATAATAATTTACCCAAATCCCGATTCGCTTTTTCATACGCTTCTAGTTGTCTTTCTGCAGCCAGCAATAAGGCCGTAAGAATTGCCGGACAGACATCTTTTCTACCTATTTTTGCCAACAATTCAATTTCTGCATTGGCTTCTTCATAAAGTCCCAAACGTATTTGAGAAAGAATGCACAACGTCAACACCTTAGACCTATCAACCATTTCTTCACGGGGCAATTTTTGTAAAATGGATGACGTTTTTTCCAGGAGCCTTTCGTCTTTTTCCAGAGCATAACAACATTCCAACTCCAACATTTGCAAACGTAGTCCGATTTCTTTTCCTCCTTCCAGCGTCGGGAGGATTGATAACACATGATCATATCGCCCGGTTAAAGTAAATATTTCAGCTTTTGTGGCCTCAAGAATGGATTTTGATTGAGGAGAGACGGAAATTTGGTTTAGGATTTCAAATCCCTTTCCTGGCATTTCCCGGTAGGCATACAGAATTGCCAGTTTTGCTAACAGGTAAATTTCGGGGACGGGTTTGCTGTAAGACACAATTTTTTCGAGGATATTTGTTGCTGCCGCAAGTTTTCTCTGAGAAAGGAGTTTGTCCACCATCGTTAAGGCAGAAGTTCTCCAGACATCGGATTCTCTGCTGATTGTTTTCCATACATCAATTGCCTTTTCTTCTTTCCCCACGGTTAAGTACGCATCAACTAAAAGGGCGCGGATGTCATCGGTAATTTCAATATGGTTCTTTCCCAGTTGTATAGTATTCAGGAGTAAAGGCCATTTCTTGGCCCATGACAATACTTTAATCAGTTGAGTCCACAGTTCACGATTTTCAGGAAACTGTTGAAGCAGTATTTGATATTTTTCAATTGCTTTGTCGTAATTTCCCGACCATGCATCAACATCTGCGGAAAGTTTTTGCAATTTCAGATCATTTTCTTTATCGGGAACTTTTGCAAGTATTTCCTCTGCTTCTGCATATTTCTTCAAACGTACTAATAGATTGGTTTTGAGAGCCACTACTTCCGTATTTTGTGGATCTTGAAATAAGACCTTCTCACACAATTCAAGGGCTTCTTCAAATCTTTCCAACCCAGCCAAGACCCCGGCTGCTTCCTCGACAACCTTTGAATCTCTCCCGTCATATAATAGCGTCTGCTTATAATACTCTATAGCACGGTCGTTATTCTTATTTTTTATGGCATTTCTGGCTGCACTCAGCAGAAGTTTTTTGGCAAAATCCTTTTGCCCGGGAGCCACACTTCCCATCTTTTGCACTAAAATATTATAATGAAATTCTGCCTTATCACCTTGCCCCTTCTCCTGCAGATAATCAGCAAATTCCAGCTCAACAATATGATCTTCGGGATAATTTATGAGGTAGGTTTCGTACCGCTGAATGGCTTTCTTTGTCCATCCTGCCTTCGCTGCGTTCCGTGCAGCCATCAGTAGGAGTGTTGCGGCATCTTGCTTCTCTTCCTGTGCGGAAACGGGGGCCTTAAGGTTCAAAAAAATCAAAATTCCCGCAATAAAAAACAACCGTATCTTTTTACTTATTTCTGCTTTTTGTATTTTCACAGAATATTACAAGAAGGAGGATTTTCTGATAGTATTTCATAAGGACTGATGTTATCCGTTAAACACTTTTGCTCAGGAAAACATAGAGACCAAGACAAACAGAGCGGGTAGACTACCAGAAACATTTGAGCTTTTCAAGGAATTTGTATAGTTGTTGAATTATTTTGATTATGCTTAAATATGCAAGGAAATGCAAAGAAGATGTTGTCTTCGTATGTTTGCAACAGATAGTTATTTAGAGACGGCTATTTAGAAGAGAATTACCCAGTTTTGTTTCGAAGGAGGATAACAAAATGTTTTTCCGCCTCTCTGTATCTCTGCTGGTTATAAAGTTCTATAGCGAGCCACAACCTTATCCTTTGATTTTCCGGGGTCGTTTTGATTATTTTATCTAAGACTTTTATTGCTTCTTTCCTTTTTTCCGCCTTTGTCAGAATTTTCCCAAGACGATAATATGCATTGACGTCCTGACGGCCTGGTACCTTTTTCATCATAGAATTGTATAGCATCACGACCTGGTCAGAATCAGGCGGCCCGTTACTCTTGTAAAGAGACCGCAGAAGGATCTCACTTTTATAAACCCATTGAAAAAATCCCCATAATATTCCAAAATAGAAGAAAAAGAATGTTGCAATGAACCATTTGCTGCGAATGAGTTTGGTCGAATTCATAGGTAATGTTTCAAACCGATTTGCGTCTTTCTTTGCATAATTTTCTTTAATTATTTCCCGTTGCAACTATTTTCAACCACCTTTCAAGGCTCTCCTTATCATCCTTCCTGACAGACATTGAACAAACATATTCTTGATTGCGGAAAAAGTGAGAAAATTTAATGCCAACGAAATAAGAATTCTCAGCCACAATTTCCCTCATCTGTTTTATCTCACCTTCCACAAAACATTTTCCAAATGGAGTAAAGATCTCCATACTCAGGATCGTGCCCGACTCTAATGGCACGTAACTCGTAAACGAAAGACCCACAACACTAATATCATTTGTAACCGCGGTAAGAAAAGGTTTACCATTATTGTAAATAATGAGAGGAATCGTTATTTTTTTTCTAACATGTTTCCGGAATCGCTCATGATTGCAAAACTTATAAAATATTTTTAAGAATACGGATGATTTTTTCCCAAACTTCTGAAGAAATCTGGGAATGATGGTGTCAAAGCAGTATCTGTTAATCAGATCCATTTCATCTCTGCTTAAATCTTCGAACTTCAGCCCGTAAATAAACATTTTATTGTGAAGGTAATTAGGCATATTACCTTCATGAGCTGTATAAAGAGCGGTGGCATTACATGACAAAATATTTTCGTTCAGGTAGAGAGAAAGCGAGATTTTTTTGTCCATTGGCAAGGGACTGAACGTGACCAAAGAAATACCATGTTCGTTAAGGTCTCTGCTAACTCCTACGTTGCTTATCGAATCGGAAACGGACGGTATTGAATACCGCACCGGAATGGCGCCGACGAATCGGAACTCTTTACGTTTAAAGTACGGCCTTGTTACCAGCTCAATTCCAGATATTGCCAGAAACCCATTCACAAAGCTCCAAAAGATAGCAACACCAATACCCATAAAATCCGGTGATACACCATAATAGAGTTTTAACCACCCCCAAGCTATTCCGCCAAAACAGATAAGACATACAAGAGACTGAGGAATAATTTCCACAAGATTGGCAGATGCCTGCAAACCTTTCCCGGTAACTTTAAACACCGATCTCATTCGTAAAATATTCTTCAAAGCTGCTTTAATGAAGATAAAGAAATTCATCATAAGGTAAGACTCGTCATATCGTATTTTGCCATATCCACGACAGGCGAATTTGAATCCTATGAGAATAACACCAAGGAACATCGCATATCTCCATATGAAACAAAAATCAAATGATCCGATAGGATAACCTCCGGAGAGGAGCATAATGGGCGGCAAAATAAAGTAGATGAGTTTTGGAAAACCTATAAGCCAGCCAAAAATAACGGCAAAAAAACATACTCTCTGAGAAAACGTTAAACCTTTGATAAACAAAGGATTGTTCACAAACAACAACCCGATATTCCCTTCAGCCCAGCGAAGTAACTGGGTGTGGTAGTTTTTCAGATCCTTTGCAGCAAGTCCGTTTGACAGGACCTCATTATGATAAATTCCCTTCCAGCCACGCGAATAAAGCAGGATCGTCGTGTTGATGTCCTCCGTGATGTTTCCCGTAGCAATACCGCCAATATCTTCTAAAGCCTGCCTTCTGAATACGGCAGCACTGCCAGTAAAAAAAGTAGAATTCCAATAATCTCTGCATGGCATCATGAGCTTATAAAAGATATCCTGTTCATTCCAGAACTGCTCTTTTTTCTTATTAATCCTGAATTGAAATGAATCAACATTGTAATAGTTATGAGGGGTTTGAACGAAGGCGACCTTTGGATCCCGAAAATAACCAATCGTTTTGTCGAGAAAATTCGGTTGAGGAACGAAATCAGCATCAAAGATAACAACATAGTCTGCGTTAGTACTGCGAAGCGCATTATTTAAATTCCCAGCCTTGGCATCTTTTCTCTCCTGCCTGGTAATGTATTTACAACCCCAACTTTCAGCAATCTTTGCTAATTCCGGGCGATTCCCATCATCTAAAATATACGTTGTATGTGGGTACCGCATATTAACACAACCAAGTGCCGTTTTACGCAGAATTGAAATATCTTCATTATAGGTAGGAATGTATACATCTACAGATAATCCAAAGTTGGGCGGAGGGGCCTTTCTCGCCGCAGGCTGCCATATTTGAAAGAAAAAGAGAAACAGGGCAAGAAAACCATGCGCTTCTGCATAAAGAAAACTCAGGGAAAGAATCAAAGATTCTGGATTTATCGTATATCGAATACGATAAATAAGATAATAAAGGTACACCCCTAAGGTGATAATAATAGCTGCCTGATATGGTATATGTCGAACTTTCAAACGCTGTTGTTTTCTTTTTAGACGTATTTTCGAACGAACAGTTTATCAATTGTATGAAATTGATAACAATCTACCGTTGTGTTTAATATCTATGCAAATGGAAGTCCTAACTTCTGCAGTAACCTGCAGTGGTGTATTTCTCGAATACCTATAAATATGATAGAAAAATGGTATGTTTTGTTTTATACTCGTAAGCAAATGATCCTTTTATCATTTTTGATGGGGTTATCTTACCGTGCACCGCCCTATCAGGAACTTATAAATTCTGTTCCACAAATTGGGAGACCTTCCGAGTTGACGCTTGAATACGATGTGATAATTGTCGGGGCCGGGCCATCTGGCGCTGCAGCAGCCAGGGGATTGATAAATGGAGGATTGAAAGTCCTCGTGATCGAAAAAAAGAAACTTCCCCGATATAAGATCTGTTCCGGCATTATCTTCAAAAAATCGCAAGAGATCACAAAAAAATATTTTGGTCAAATTCCACATTCCGCGTACGCGGCGCCGAATTTTTTAAAAGGGGTAAGGTTCTGGGATAATAATGAATATTTTACTGACTGGCCGTTTAGTAAAGATGGCAATGGTGCACCCAACATATGGCGATCCGAATATGATTACTGGCTTATTAAAAATTCCGGGGCGGAGGTTTTGGATTGCTGGAATGTAACGGGATTTACAGATTCAAACCATCATGTATCCCTGGAATGTTATCACACAAACAGAAATGAAAAGAAAGAAATAAAATGTAAATACTTAATAAGCGCTGAAGGCAGCCAATCGTTAATCAGGAGCAGACTAGATCCACCGTTTGAAAAAAGCCTAAAATGGTTTATCGCATATCAGAATTATTATGAAGGTTATTCCGATATAGACCCCTATTTTTATCACGGTTTCCTCAACTCTCAATACGGTGATGTATATGCATGGTTCAGCATGAAGGACGGGCTGCAGGTTTTTGGCACTGCGGTGAAAATGGGTAATAAACTCTCTTTCTGTCTGGATCACTACACAAAAATGCTGGAAAATAAATTTGGCTTACGGCTCACAAAGCTGATAAGAAAAACTGCCTGCCTGGGTAATGATATGTGCACAACAGACAGGTTTTATTTGGGAAAAGGAAATGTATTTCTGGTGGGTGAAGCAGCGGGATTTCTCAATGCCTTTGGTGAAGGGATTTCATGCGCATTATCGACCGGCCTATCTGCAGCAGAGGCTATCTGTAAAAGCGTATCATCCGGAGGTGATTCGCTTGCTTTGTATACCGAATTAACCAAGCAGGAGAGAAAGCAGGTTACCATATCATGGAAGTTGGGAGCTAAGATTGCCGGCAGAAATCTGATGCCCGTATAATGGCAAATGGCACACATTCCAATAATTGACCTACATGAATAAAGGAAATAAAAAATGACTTATATCGAAGCGTTGATTCTTGCAATTATCGAAGGGGTTACTGAGTTTTTGCCAATTTCATCCACCGGCCATATGGTCATTGCCTCTACCTTTATGGGCATCAGCAATAATGCGCTTACCAAGAATTTTGAAATCGTCATTCAGCTTGGTGCAATTGTGTCTGTAGTAGTATTATACTGGAGAAAATTTTTCACCTCCTTCCGGTTTTACCTGAAGCTCGGCTTTGCCTTTCTCCCTGCCGCAGTTGCAGGTTTTTTTCTGAAAAACCATATCGATCTTTTACTGGAAAATATCTGGGTAGTTGTTGCCGCACTGATTTTTGGGGGAATTATCCTGATCTTTACCGACCGATGGTTTCGGCATGCTGAAGGGACGGAGGAACAGGAGATATCATGGTTCCAGGGCTTACGAATCGGCTGTTTTCAATGTATTGCGATGATTCCCGGGATATCGAGGGCAGCAGCCACGATCATCGGTGGAATGGCGGTGGGGCTTAATAGGAGAACCGCTGCCGAATTTTCCTTTTTTCTCGCCGTTCCAACCATGCTGGGGGCCAGCGCAAAGGAGATGATGGATACTTACCAGACTATCGAAAAACACGATGCCGCCATCCTTGTCTTTGGGAGTTTTGTGGCATTTCTTGTGGCCATGGTTGCCATCAGAACGTTTATCGGCTTTCTAAAGCAACACGGCTTTAAATGGTTTGGATACTATCGCATTGTTTTTGGTATAGCAATAGCTTTTATTGCATTCCTCAGAAATCTTTAATTCAGAGCAAACGTACCATCCGTACCGCAAACTACAAGGATTCAATCCTGCCGTAAATGTCTGAGAGCGGAGTCGATGGTTCCGGCCCGATTATGGAAAGATTTGCCTGCGTTTCGTCTTCTCTGTGAGGAGTAAATTTATGCCGGCGAATGCCCTTTTTCTCCGCTGAGGTCCCCCCCCTCTTTTTTATCCAATCCGTAAATCTCCTTACTTCCGTAACTGCCACTGAAAATATCTCTTCCATATGTTTTATTAACTCCATTTCCCTAACAATTTATTGACACACGATCTCAATCTGGAAAATAATTGAAAATAACTATTAAAACACTAGCGACAGATGTACCTTTTACAGCTAAAAATAACAAATAATTTGTAACAAATGTTATTCTTGTGACTTATGATAAAATACAAAAAATGCCAGATATATAAATGGTAAGCATTCGACGGGGAATGTTGTTAATTTCGTTATTTCGTTGCATAATTAAACAGCAAATCATCTGCAGCAGTTAGTCTGGATTACGACAGGCATTTAATCAGGCAGGCACTACGACAATTATTCAGTAACGAAACGGTTCATTAATCATCTATGGTAAATGGATCGTCAGTTATCTCTCCACGAAATTTTTCTGCATGGGTGAGGGCATCCTGTCGCTGCTGAAAGACATGGATACGATTTTTGTTCGTCTCGTTTGTAATAAGTTCGCTCTTAACAAAATAGGCTATGTATGAATCGAGCTTTGTGCCCCTGATTTCATCAGTAACGAGAACATGATCAATCCGTTGATTATTCTTTTTAAACCATTGTACGGCGCAATAGATTGAACAAAATCTTTTTACTGAATGATCCTTAAGGACAATATCCACCTCATAAATAGGTGGCACTGCAGAACCGTCAAAGGCACAGTGAGGGTTTTTTAAAAATTTTTGATATGTTACCCCTATAAACGCAACTGCAATACTAATAACGAGTCCGACCCACAATTTATTTTTCATATGAAAACCCGGCGAGATTACTTAAGCAAATTTCCGCTATTTATATTTTACGGACAAACAAGTTTGCCCATGCCACTCAGCTAACATGAATCAGGTAAATAACAGATGTATCGTTACCATCACAAGAGAAGCCAGCAGGCAAAAGATAGACAAACCATTTATCTTCTTTATAAGATGTTCCGTAATAGATTGCGTTTCTGCTTGTATGCAGAGCATCCGTAAGATGCCCACCCATCCAATGGCAAAAGTGCCAATCACAAATAATCCAAGTATAATCGGTGCGTCAGGCACCACTCCTTTACCCATAAAGCAATATATACAATGATGATAAGGGAGTTGCATGAGTCTCGGAACGATATTTTCAATGAATGCATAAATAACTACCGGAACATTGAAAACCCCTGCTACCGTAAGACCAGAGAGGATAATCTTCCTGGTAAATGCTGTGAAGAAAAGCCATTTTTTGGAAAGCATTACAAATAGTAAAATAACTAAAAAGATATTTATCAGGTAATAGAGGACAAACAAAATCTCCTGAAAATGCTTGCCAAAGACGGCCAGCGGGATCATAGCTGAAGGTCTCAGGGGTACATCAAAAAACGTGGCGCAGCATGATACGGACATCAGGGGCTTCATCCGAAGCACATAAGAGATGTCGGTGATACTGTCGATAAGCAGTACGATACAAGCGATGAGAAGAAAATACAAGTTCCTCCTGATGAGCGGAGACGTAGGAACCGCTTTGTCAACAGAATAACACAGCAGCCAGCCACCCATGATAAAAAAAGAGATGGGCTTAATGATCTGTAAAAAGGTAACCGTAAACGGGAGAATTTGCGTAACGCCAAACATACACATTGCCCCGGGCACCTCAGGCACAAAACTCTGAAGCATGAAGTAGAACCATGGCCAGG
This sequence comes from Candidatus Brocadia sapporoensis, assembly GCF_001753675.2. Lineage (GTDB taxonomy): Bacteria > Planctomycetota > Brocadiia > Brocadiales > Brocadiaceae > Brocadia > Brocadia sapporoensis. The sequence continues at coordinate 15,713 of NZ_MJUW02000117.1, forward strand.
CAAGCATCCTCACCGACAGAATTACACATGCTGTGAGAAAGACCAGATAACCAGCCTGCTCATAAGTATTTTTTGTCTCTAACGGTACCGTTGGTTTAAAACCAAGCAACATCTTTATAGTGGCGTAAAATAAAAATACGCCAAGGAAGAGAGACAAAAAGGCGACAAACAACATGATCAGGGTGTAAATATTGATAATCATTCAATCCTGCCGTTTTTCATTTTATAGACGGTATCGGCAATCTTTTCAAAAATCGCACTGTGGGTGGCAACGAGAATGGTTACACCACGGATTTTGAGTTCTTCAAAATATTGTAATATATGCGCACTGGTTTCTTCATCAATGTTTGATGTTGGTTCGTCAGCAATAATAATTTCAGGATCATTTATCATCGCCCGTGCAATAGCCACACGCTGTTGTTGCCCACCGCTGAGTTCCTCCGGAGTGTGGCTTAATCGATCACCAAGCCCCATCTTCTCTAAAAAAAATTGTGCCCTTTCAAAACGTTCCTTTAAACTGATCCCTAACGGAATAAGCGGATAAGCAACATTTTCCCAGCTCGTGAGTCTTGGAATCAGATGAAAATTTTGAAAGATGAAGCCGATCTTCTCGCGCCGCAGCCGTGCGAATGCAATATCAGAAAACGAAGTAATCTCTTTGTCATACAGGAACACCTTACCAGCAGTGGGCCTATCCAACGTACCTATAATATTCAGGAGGGTAGTTTTTCCGGAACCAGATGGACCTCTAAATACCACAAAACAATTTTTAGCAATGTTTACATTAATATCATGAATAGCCCGTACCTCGTATTGTGAATGATGGCCGTAGGATTTACAAAGATTCTCTGTCCGGATCATGATTGCAACGACACAACCGGTGATACTGTTGATGCCCTCCACGAAGAATAGATACTTCCAACCATGGTCAGGAGAAAAGCAAAGAAAAAACTGATGAAACAGGGCAGGGGTAAAAACCTTGCAGGAAGAGCAAAATTAGGCAACATGGTTATCTCTGCAATAAAAAATTGAGCGATAAACGCACCGCGAAAACCTCTGACCCAGAGAATGGCTAATACGATGGCAATCGTGGCGCCCAAAAGGCTGATGAGTAATTGTTCAAAGGAAATGAGTTCTAATACCTCCAGTGTCTGCCATCCCGTTGCCTTCATTATGCCAACCTCCTTTTTGCGTTCAGACAATCCGAAACCTGAGGTAACCAGAATGGCGGGCACACCAAGGGCAATAGCCACAATATATAAGGCACTAAAGACACCTTCTTTAAGCATAAATCCTTTTTTAACATATAATTCTATCATCTGTTTGTCTTGCAGCCTGTAGGCTTCGTTCTGAAATATATCATACAGATCGGTCGCAATCTCAGAATTGTGCCCCGGCAGGCTATAAATTTGAATATCTGTAGCAACGTTCTCTTTACCAAACAAGTCACCTGCATCGTTGAAAGGCATGAATATCATGGACGCCCCCCAGATACCGGAATCAGCAGAAAAGATGCCCACAACAGTAAAGACCTTACGCTGCTGGCAGCGCATACTAAACTGGTCACCGATATTTAGATGGAAGTACTTTGCCAATTCATGTCCAACAATCACTTCATTTGTATTCTCAAATACCCTGCCTGAAATACAGGTTACTGGTTCAGGGATATCTTCCTTATGGATACCAACAATAACTGTCAGCTTATTTTGCAAAAATCCCCGCCCGACAATCCGCGGTACTATCTTTGTTACCCCAAAGATTTTTTTAATTTCATCCAGATATTTCAGAGAAATAGCTGCATTCCTGCCAAATTCGTCAGAGGTCAGATAGAGATCTGCGCCGGCGTTTACGGAGTTGAGTGATTGTGAACGAATCCCTTCTGAAATGGCAATAGCTGTTATAAAAGGCGTGAGAATAGCAATAATGCATAGGCAAACGACAACGGTTTTTGTCCTGTGCCGTAACAAATTTTCGGTTGCAAGAAAGAGGAGATTTAAATGCTTATGCATTATTTAAGGCTAAGATGGTATTTATAAGAAATTCATATTTGCCGTAAAATTACCGAAACACGAATTCATCTCTATCAAGAGGGCTTGGGGGGTGTCTTGGTAGTTTCGAGACAAAAGTTGTCAAATTTTAAAATAATATTATATCGATAATATTCTCGTCTATTCAATGTAATTATACCTGTTTCAGCAGAAAATATATTTTAGTATTTTGTTTTATTCCCGGAACTTTTCTGTATAATAAGCTTATACTTTAATCGTTAAGCGGCATTGTTATCAGGTATTTCAGATTCAGATTACCTGCTACGCAGAAACAGCAATTCGTAACCATTCATACCTTATACTCATTGAACATTGTGTTCGGTAGTATGGGCAGAACTACGGAATAGTCGCTAACTGAAGTAGATAATTGGCTATTCGTGGTTTCCCAATATCAATCAGACCGGACAAGAGTCTCTGACCCAAAATACTGGTTTATAGCACACATTCAAATTGTCTCCCCCAACTTTTGAATAATCGCGGCTGATTCGTTCTGGGTACCACAAACAGGACTTGGGCTATCATTTATCAGAGGGCCGTGAACTGGCTCATATTTTAACTATAAGGAGTTTTCGTGAATTTTAAATCATTTCATTTCCATCCGCACATAGCGGCTGGTGTGCAGGCGGCCGGGTACACTACTCCCACGCCCGTACAACTTCAATCTATTCCGCCGATTCTTCAGGGACATGATATTATGGCCCTGGCTCAGACCGGAACCGGCAAAACCGCTGCATTTGTGTTACCGATTTTACAGCGTTTGATGCAAGGGCCACGCGGACGTCTTCGCGCCCTCATAATTGCACCCACGCGTGAGCTGGCAGAGCAAATACATGACACGATCGGAGAAATGGGCGGGCAAACAGGATTAAGCAGCGTTACTATTTATGGGGGTGTGGCTATAAACCCACAAATCCAGAAACTGCGGAGCGGTGCGGAAATTGCCGTAGCGTGCCCCGGTCGTCTCCTCGACCATATCAGACAGGGCACGATCAATACATCAACGATAGAAATTCTCGTGCTGGATGAGGCAGACCGCATGTTCGACATGGGCTTTCTGCCCGATGTACGGAAGATATTACGGCACCTGCCGGCGCAGCGGCAGACACTGTTTTTCTCGGCCACGATGCCTTCCGACATCCGGCATCTGGCACACGACATCTTGCGTACCCCGGTTACTATACAAATCGACCACACCGTACCATTAACCACCGTCTCACATGCGTTATATCCGGTCGATCAACACCTGAAAACTGCAATGCTGATGGAGATTTTGCACCACACCGATACAGAGTCTGTACTCGTTTTCACCCGTACCAAGCATCGCGCCAGACAGATAGCACGGCACTTAGGAAAAGCGGGCTACCGTGCAACCTCGCTGCAGGGTAATTTATCGCAAAACCAGCGACAAGCTGCACTCGATGGTTTCCGTGACGGGTCTTTTAAGATACTGGTGGCAACCGATATCGCTGCTCGTGGTATTGATGTTTCACAGATCTCCCATGTAATTAACTACGACATACCCGATACCGCCGAAGCTTATACCCATCGCATTGGTCGTACCGGCCGTGCAAGCAAAACCGGAGATGCTTTTACGCTCATTACTCGGGAAGACGCCTCTATGGTGCGCACCATAGAGAACGCCCTTGGCGTTAAACTGGAACGGCGGACCCTGAAGAACTTCAACTACAATGCACCTGCGCAGAAGACGGCATCTTCGCATCACCAGACACAGCAAAGCCATAAACAGACTACAGCACGGCGGACAAGACAAAAAACAACCGCTTTCGGCTCCACAACCCGATCGGCTTCAACCTCAGGGACAAAAAAACGGAGCCACCCACATTTTTTCTCTGTGACCAATTCCTCAACACGCAAGTCTCATCCTTCGCGCGGTGCACATTGACACTTGACAACGTTTAACTAATAATCTATTGCGATAAAAAGAGGAACACGTTTATAAAAACAAAAAGCCCCAATATCCTTTTACCGATATCGGGGCTTTCGTGGTGTAATTATAACGACGCGTTACATAACCACTCGATATTTTTATACATTGCATCCCTTGCCAACCTGCTTTTTTCCAGTAGATCGTGATATGCAATATTTTATTTCATGAGGGAGTGGATCCTCTGTGTGTCAAGCAGTGCCTTTTCCATCGGAACAAGGGGTGTAATTTCTATATCAGTAAAAAACGGGAAGAGGGGTAACTTTGCAACGATTTCATCCATTTCCTCGCCGGACTCAGCGTCAATAATAGCAGCAGCCCCCCGTTTGCCCGCCAGCTTTCCTCCGGCCAGAATTTTTCCCCGCCGTTGATAACGCGAAAAATATTCCCACTCTTTTATCACATAACCCAGAAAGTCCTTTACCGGCATCTGGGGCATCTGTTTTATTTCAACCTTTAAGAGAAATAACATGCTTGGCGCCTTTCATCTCGTATTCAACCATTTAATTTTAAGAGGATTTCGCGTAACTCCCCGCTTTTCCCTTCCTTTAAAAGATAATGGTGCCCTTTCATCGCAAAAATAGTATCAAATTCTTATCCCAGAACTGCCGCCCCCGGCTATACTCTGTCAGTCATCCTGGTTTCACCTCGAAGAGGAAATCTCTCCGGTTTAATTCAATAGTATTGCATCGAAAGATAGGCGAAAGCCCCCTTTTTGAGCAATTACCCTTTTTCTACATCGCTAAACCACCATCTACGCTGATGACCTGTCCTGTGATATATTTAGCATCATCCGATAGAAGAAACGCAGCTACCTTTGCAATTTCCTCTGGTTTGCCGAATCTCCTTACCGGGATCATTTCGATCATCTTGTCTTTATATTCCTGAGGCAGGCCGGACGTCATATCCGTTTCAATAAAACCGCAGGCAATGGCATTCACCGTAATATTAGCCTTCCCTACCTCTTTTGCCAGGGCTTTTGTGAAACCAACCATGCCTGCCTTTGACGAAGAATAGTTCACCTGTCCTGCCATTCCCATCAAACCACTCACCGAGGTTATATTGAGAATACTGCCAGCCTTTTGTTTAATCATCAGGGTAATAACCGATTTGGAAAAATTATAAACACTCTTGAGATTCGTACTGATGACCTCGTCCCAATCGTTCTCTCCCATAAGAGCAAGGAGTTTATCCCGGGTGATACCCGCATTATTTATCAGGAAATCGACCTTTCCGAATGTATCTTTAATCTCCTTTACCATGTTCTTTGCACCTTCAAAACTGGCTGCATTTACCTGGAACGAAACCGCCTTTCGACCCAAGGACTCTATCTCTTTTATCAATGCATTTGCCGCATCGGTATTTTTATTATAATTGAAAGCCACATGACAACCGTTCTTTGCCAGCTCCAGAACAATTGCTTTTCCAATACCACGCGTTCCTCCCGTAACTATCGCTATCTTCTCCTTGAATTGCATCCATTTTCCTCCTTCCGGGGAGTTTTTTAAAAAACTAAATTCTGTAAATTTTTAATGTACAACGCTAAAAGCGAGTTTATACTAAAGAAATAAATTTTGAAATGCAAGGTAAAAAATGTTAAATAATTTATTTAGTTTGATCTTGACATTAGGTAAGCCGAATATATAATTTTTTTGTTTTAATTATTTGCCTTTATTTTGCACTCCCAGGAAACAGGTAAGGAGAACGGAGAAAATGATTTTTGATGTAACCTATTCGACAGACAATCAACGAAAAAAAACGGAACGTCTTGCTTTTATTAAAGAGAGATACAAGAAGCTGGTGCTTGAACCAAGAAGAGAGATTGAGTTTGAAATTGAAAAAGCGTTAGATGACGAGGACGGCGATCTTGATAATTTATAACTACCGGTTACCTGGTCTCTCTTATTCCCCGACGTTCCTCTCCAGGCATTCTTAAGCATAAAAACCGTATTCCGGAACACCTTCAATAGCAGTATCATTTAAAAACCTTTTTATGCTAATCTCACGCAGTTTTACTGCTCTGCACATCATATCAACCCCTTTTCCAAGAACGGGAGGCAATGCACCTTCACCACCGATAATAACGGGGGCAATAAATACGATAATTTTATCTGCCAAATGACCTTCGATCATCGAGGTAATAATTCTGCTCCCACCCTCCACAAGGATATTGGTCAATTTCATCTCCCCGAGATAACGGAAGAAGTCGTGTAAGTCTACACGACCACTTATATCCTTCGTTTGAATTATTTTACAGCCTACTTGCTTTAACCTCTCAATGCGCTCCTGAGGTGCATTCATGGTAACAGCAACAATGATTTCGCATTCGCTGATTGTCTTAATAAGCCGGGAAGATAACGGCAGGATAGCATTGCCATCGACAATGATCCTTCTCGGATTTCTTCCCCCTTTTAAACGGCAGGTCAACAAAGGATCATCGCGAATTACGGTGTTGATTCCCACGACAATTCCGTCCATCCATCCGCGTATCTTATGCACATACGCACGCGACTCCTCAGACGTAATCCACCGGGAGTCCCCTCCGTGTGTGGCAATCTTACCATCGAGTGACATCGCCCATTTTACAATAATGTAAGGGAGTCCTGTTTGCATCAATTTAAAAAAAGGGGCATTCAGCTTTTTAGCCTGCGATTCCATAACACCCAATCTTACTTCAATCCCTGCCTCTTTCAATTTTTGCATCCCCTTGCCAGAAGTAACAGGATTGGGATCAATAATCGGTATTATTACCTTTGTAATTCCAGCCTTTATGATGGCATCAACACATGGCGCAGTCTTACCATAATGTGCACAGGGCTCCATGGAGATATAGAGTGTCGATCCCTTACAGTTTTCTCCCCCCTCATTGATCGCATGTATCTCAGCATGCGCTCCGCCAAAAATCTGGTGATACCCTTTTCCTATAATCTCACCATTTTTTATCAGCACTGCCCCCACCATGGGATTGGGCTCTACCTTTCCACGCGCTTTTTCTGCCAATTCCAAGGCAAGCATCATATATTTTTCATCGGTATCAGGCGCAGTCATAGGATTTTATGAAATATCTTTGCTTCATTATCAACGACCACAGAGTTTACAAAACACGATACCATCTGACGGATACAAAATACTATGAATTCTTTAGCAGGAGAGTCTGTTACACACCAGATGCTCTAAATATGCAGATTAACGGTGTCAGGGTTTATTTTTCCACTCCGTAAGGCTTCTAACTTCTGAAAATAATCGGGAAACGTCTTTGCAACACACTCGGGATTTTTGATGGCAATACCAGATGCGCGCAGTCCAATTAACGCAAAACTCATAGCCATCCTGTGATCATCATAGGTTTCTATCACGGCCGGACATGGTGGAGACGGTTCAATTTCAAAACCATCCTCATATTCCAACGCAGAAATCCTCAATCTTCGTAATTCATTTACCACCGCAGCAATCCGGTCGGTTTCCTTGATGCGCATATTTTTTACATTACGGACCCGTGTCTTCCCCTGTGCAAATACCGATACCGCAGCAAGGGTCTGGGCGACATCCGGCATATCACCCATGTCGACGTCTATGCCATGTAGCGTCCCGCCCTGTACCTCAGTCCAGTTGCTGCCCATCGCAACCTTGCAACCCATACTTTTTAAAACATCCACAAAATGAATGTCACCTTGCAAGGAATTGTTTCCAATGCCCTCAACTCTTACTTTACCGCCGGTAATAGCGGCAGCGGCAAAAAAATATGAAGCAGCCGATGCGTCCCCCTCTACTTCATAATGCCTCGCATGGTAATGCTGTCCGGATTTTACCACGAACATTTTATATTCATGGTTCTCCACATTTACCCCAAACTGGCGCATCAGTGCCACCGTCATATCCACATACCGTTTTGAAACCAGATTGCCCTTCACTTCAACAATTACATCCTTTTTTGCATAGGGAGATGTCATCAATAAAGCGCTGAAATATTGACTGCTCAAATCACCTTTTACCACGGCGAATCCTCCCTGCAATCCTTTCCCGTGGATCAACACCGGCGGACAACCATCATGGTTTTTTGACACGACATCCGCCCCCAATTGCCTTAAACCATCAAGCAAATCCTGTATAGGCCTTTGTCGCATGCGCACCACGCCGTCTATTTCATACTCCCCGTTGCCCAGGGTCAACATAGCTGTCAAAAATCTCATCGCAGTCCCTGCATTCCCAACGAACAAATTTGCCCGTTTTACAGGAATAATCCCTCTTTTCCCTTGTATCACAAACCTGTTGGCATTTTGTCGCTCCTCGATGGGGATCCCCAATGTATTTAAGCTGGATGCCATGTATTTGGTATCATCGCTAAAAAGAGCATTGGTAATCGTGGATTCTCCGTCAGCCAATGCCGCCGTAATAAACGCACGGTTTGTATAACTCTTCGAGCCAGGAACCGTGATAACTGCATCAATTGTTCCGACTATAGGTTTTATCTCTATCACCTTAAGACTTTCCTGCAAAAATAATAACCCATATTTTCAACAATATACATGAACCATTATTACAAGCATCGGCGAAGCAATGCTGGTATGAAATTGATTTGTTGCACTGTTCTTTGTAATGACAACTCATTTTTCAGGTGGACAGGCTGATCACTATTATTGTCGAGTCTGGTGTGCATGGCAGCGTTTTAATCACGCCCTTGGCAACTTCGTCTCCCTGTATTCTCCATTTTGCGGCTTGATTATAAGCTGGCTCATAATTTCCGTATGTTGAAATATCTGGTAATGCTGAATATTTCGACGAGTTCCCCTGTCAAAACAACATGAATCCAAACGTCAAAAAAGAGTCTGGAATCATAGACGGGAAATTTCTTGCATCAGAGCGCTCTGAAATATCAGATATCAAATCTATTTCACGAAATTCATACTTCAACTCTGTCAGGGTTTGAAACCCTGACAGAGTTTATTTTATTCATATCTTTGCTAAATCTTTACGAAGTCCTTCCCTCGTAAATTCGGAACAGATCCAACCCTCTCAGTTGAGAAATTGCAGAAGCAAGATGGTCCTGTGCAGCCCGACTACCAGCGATATAAGACTGTGTATTTTACAACGGTCTCTGCATCCTTCTTCACCGGTATTACAAATTCGATAGTGCGGGCGTCCTTTTTATTATAGGCATGAGATGATTCTCGTATTTCCCAGTCACCCCAGAGATGCTCCGTTACTAATACTTCAATGTCCTCTTTTTTATGATTGCGCAATTTGATTTCCCATGTTTCTTCCCGAGCCCGGTCGCCCAATTGTTTATTGCTCGTTTGTTTTCGTTCCCCTACCACATCAAAGGCATCTCCGACATATAAACGGATTTTTTCATCCTTCGGGGTATGGTCGATCTGATCTTCTCCAACAAAAATCTGCGATTGATCCTCGTCTGACTTATAGACTCGCACCTTCCCCGCAGGAATAGGGAGTCCCAGCCCATTTTTTTCAGAATTTTCAAATTCTAATTTTACATTAATTTTCTTTTCGTTTTTCGATCCGTCATATTCATAAATCTTTTTCACAGGTGTTGTGGCCGTGGGGAAAAGCGAGAGCTGTTTTATCTGGTTATTTTTAATTGTAGCAACACGTTGGAGCGTATAGAGATGGTATTCGAAAAATGCTTTTTCCTCAAATTGTCTGACCGATGCGGCCTTCGCCATTACCCGCTCCTCATACTCCGCGTAACGTGGTAACGGCGGAGATACCCGATGGACATCACCGGCTATCAATTTTAGCCTGGCGTTCTCGTAATCGGTACCCGATTGATTATCAACGGAAACCCATGCAGACAAATCTAGTTTTGTATCATCATGGTTTACCAGAGCAACGTATTCTGCATGCCAACCAATCCCTTCCGTTACATAGCTCGTTTCCATATGATGCTTACCGCTTTTTTCGCTCGAGAGATACCACACCAGAGTTGGGCGGGTGATTAAACCTGCAGGCAGCTTGGGAAAGTCAATATTCTGAATGTTCGCCATTGCAATGGCTTGAATTCCGCCATCCTTTTTCTCAAGAACCACGTTTCCACCGACGCTCAGTAACTTTCCCTCAAAAATCTTGCCCTCTTTGGTAAAGAGCTGAACAGCCTGATCGATATATTTCTGCAATATTTTTTCTGCACTCACCAGGTCATATTCATAGTTCTGTTCGAGAATTGCAACCTGATCAGTAGCTGTCAGTGATTTAAAATGGACTGAAGTGGGATCGATCTTTGAGGCGACGTCTGTAAAACGAATCTCTTGAGTACCAGCCTTTAACTCCATCTCACGAACGTCGCGAACGAGACCGAAATTATTCTGATAGATAGTAATGGATACTTGTTTCTCCTGCGCCGTAGAATCGGCATTCAAAACCAGAAAAAGCGCCAAACCGGATAAAAGGACACCGAGAATCTTTTTTTTCATTTTACCGCCCCTCCCTTGTTAAATACTGTAAATGCATATCACAAACTCCCCGACAAAATGACATTGTAATGCTAATTGAAACGGATAGCAAGTTAAGATTCAGCCGAAAACTCCCTGTTTGTCTGAGAAATGTTTGTTCCATGAAAAGAACGCATTCCATCCTGCCATACCCTGAACCGAAAAAGAAATGCTAGACCGGGAATCGCCGCTAACGTACAAAAGACAAAAAAATAAACCCAACCAATCCTCTCTGCTAAAAAACCTGTTGGAGCAGAAACAATCACCCGCGGAATACCCATAAGACTGCTTAAAAGTGCGTATTGCGTAGCAGTAAACTTTTTATTGCAAAGGCTTGCCATAAACGCCGTAAAAGCCGCGGTACCCATACCGCTGGTTAAATTTTCAAAGGTAACCGTAGCCGTCAATACGGAGCTATAGGCACCCAGAGAAGCAAGTGCAGAAAAGGAAAGGGTTGATACTGCCTGAAGGATTCCAAAGATCCAGAGTCCTTTACAAAGCCCAAGCCTTATCAAGAGGACACCGCCGGCGAGACCTCCTGCGATCGTGGCAAATATTCCAAAGGTCTTTACCACAGCAGCCAGTTCCGTTTTGGTAAATCCCATCTTTAAAATAAACGGGATTGTCATGCTGTTTGCCATAACATCGCCAATTTTATAAAAGAGAATGAAAGCCAAAATCTCAAAGGCCCCTGCCCGCTTAAAGTAATCAAAAAAAGGACCAACAACCGCTTCGTGAAGGGATTTTGGAGAAATCACTTGTCCTCCAGTATTCGGTGCCAAACAGGTAGTAACGATACCGATAAGAAGCGAGATAGCCAGCAGCAGATACACGTAATGCCAGGGAATATGGTCCGCAAGAAACAGGGCAAACGCCCCGGAGATGAGCATGCCTATGCGATAACCATTTACAGCCAGAGAAGAGCCTAAACCCAATTCTTCCTCCCGTAAAAGCTCACGCCGATATGCATCAACAACAATATCCTGGCTTGCACTGAAAAAAGACACGAGCGCTGCAAGAATGGCCACAATCCAAGGGGATTGAGCGGGTCTCACCAGAGAAAAGGCGCCAACGGCAAACATTAGAAGAATTTGGAAGATCAGCATCCATCCACGTCGCCTCCCCAAAAATGGAGGGAGATAGCGATCCATAAATGGCGCCCAGAGGAACTTAACCGTGTAGGGAAGCCCCACGAGAGAAAACAAGCCAATTACGGCAAGATCAACCTTTTCATCGGTCATCCATGCCTGAAGGGTGGAACCTGTAACGAGGAGGGGAATACCTGAGCTTACTCCCAAAAAGAACGTAACCAGCATCCGCCAGTTGAAGATACTCCGTAAGATAGAGACCTGCATGTTAATTATTGGATGATATTTTTGCTCGTATAATCTTTAGGTCAAGCTTTTTAGCCATGTTTTTGTTATCTTACGAGTTTTTTAATAAGCTCATGTGCAGAAAGAGTTTTCGTGCCATAGCCAGTGTAACATCTTTTATTCTTTAGCGCCGACAAGCAAGCAGTTCCACTTCCTTAAAATGGATCAAGAACTACGTCTCTTTTCAAACAAAAGCTTCTTTCGTGCTTCCTTCAATAGCTTTTTGATATGCCCTGCTGCTCAACAAACAGCTTTAGCAATAGGACAAAGAGTTCTCTGGCGTTCTAAGGATGAAAAGCAAATTGCACTGTACCGTCACAAGTCACTCTTATCCAACTCCGCCAGCAACCCATTTTGTTTTTCCATTTGGGCATATTTTCTTGCCAGTTTGTTATGATGTCTACCGTAGACGGCATGTATAATAGTGCCAGCGTCAACCATGCAACAAGTCTTCATTGCGGGTTCAGGTTTGTAATCTGAATCCCAGATTTCACCCGTTATAAAATATTCGAATTCACACTACAAATTCGATTCCGCAAAGTGTATGTCTCGTGGCGATCTTATTTTTGCGATTTGTTTTTTCATTCACCAAGCAAGGCACGGACAAACAAGTTTGTCCATATCACCCTTTAATTACTGAAATTCCTGAACGTCAAGAGCGGAGGGCATATTACCATACGATCCTACAGATAACTCTTGTTTAACTCCATAAGTGCTTCGTTTTTCTTCACCACAAGGGCGTGTTTCCTTGCCAGTTTGCTATAACGTCTTCCGTAGGCGGCATAAATAATGGCGCCGAGCGCCAGCCATATAATAAGCCTGAGCCAGGTGGAGAATTCGAGCCGTATCATCATGTATCCGCAGGAGAGAATGCCCAAAACAGGTATTACCGGCACGAAGGGACACTTAAATGCACGGGGATGATGGGGGTCCTTAATACGCAGGATAATGACCGCGGCACTGACGAGACAAAAGGCAAGGAGTGTCCCGATATTGACCAGTTTTGCAATCTCCTCTATAGGAAAGCAACTGGCGGTAAGTGCAACGCAGACTCCGACAATGATGGTAGAAACGTGGGGGGTACCAAACCTGGGATGGACGGCTGCGAAGATTCGTTCAGGCAGGAGGCCATCTCCGGCTATGGACCAGAATATCCTGGATTGACTTAAGAGTAATACCAGAAGCACACTCGTCAGCCCGGCTACGGCACCAACCGAAATAAAAAAAGATACCTTGGTCAGCCCATATCGGGTAAAGGCATCCGCCAGAGGGGCGTCAATGTTAATATTTTTGTAATAAACCATCCCGGTAAGGACGGCTGTAACGGCAATATATAACAGGGTACACAGAACTAATGATACAATGATACCTATCGGCAGATCCCTCTTCGGATTTTGTGCCTCCTGTGCAGTGGTTGAAACTGCATCAAAGCCGATATAGGCAAAAAATACGTAAGCAGCACCTTTTCCGATACCGCCAATACCGAAAGGCGCAAAGGCGCTAAAATTACTGCCCCAGTTGTCCTCCTTCACGTAAAACCATCCAACACAAATCACCAGGAGAATTACCGCCAGTTTTACTCCCACGATGATGCTGTTGAAACGGGCGCTTTCCTTTATGCCAATAACGAGCAGGGTCGTAATAGCAACGATAATTAATGCAGCAGGTAAATTGAATACAATAGGAATACCATAAAAACAGGGAACACTTTGAGTAAAGAGGTCTCCGGCCTGACGAGACAACGTCCAATAGTCATTGATAAGCCATGAAGGAATATGAAGGCCAAAGGTTTCTAATAATTTTACAAAATAGTGTGACCACCCTACAGCAACAAGGCTTGAAGCAAGCGAATATTCCAGGATGAGATCCCATCCAATAATCCAGGCAAAAATTTCCCCAAGGGCTGCATAGGAATAAGTATAAGCGCTGCCTGCCAACGGGATCATCGAAGCGAATTCAGCATAACAGAGGGCAACAAAAATACAGGCAAGACCAGAAAGAACAAAAGAAAGGACTAAACTGGGACCGGCAAATTCTTTGGCTGCCAGACCGGTTAAAACAAAGATCCCGGCGCCAATGACAGCGCCGATTCCTAAGGCAATGAGTGAGAACGGGCCTAATACTCGTTTGAAATGATGATGATTTGATTCTTCGGAGAGGTCATTCAAGGCCTTTTTCGCGAATAATTTTTTCATCGTTTTCCGGAACATCCTTTAATCACAGAGGACACAGACAAATTCATTTGTCCGCGCCACCCCGCTACCGCCATATACGGCTTATATTTTTTCTATAAAGTGTCCTAATTTTTCCTTCTTTGTACGCAGGTAATCCTTGTTTTCATCTTTTGGCTCCATAACGATGGGTATCCGTTCCACAATTTCCAGACCATAACCGGCAAGAGCAGCAAACTTTTTCGGGTTATTGGTAAGTAGCCGCATCTTTGTTACCCCCAAGTCTCTGAGAATTTGCGCACCAATGCCATAATCGCGTTTGTCTGCGGGAAAACCAAGCCTTTCATTAGCCTCAACGGTATCGAGACCCTTTTCCTGTAACAGATAAGCATGTAATTTATTTTCCAGGCCAATCCCGCGACCCTCCTGCCTCATATACAGCAGGATGCCCTTTCCTGCCTCCTGTATGATCCTGAGGGCATTGTGCAACTGTTCTCCACAATCACACCGCAAAGAGCCAAAGATGTCTCCCGTCAGACATTCATCATGTACTCTTACTAGCACCGGCTCGTTATGTAAGGGAGAAGGGGCGTTTCCACTTTCACTGCCTACCCCTAAACACAGTGCCAGATGGAGATAGTCATCAACAAAGGAACGATAAAGATGAAGCGTAAAGTTCCCATAGACCGTAGGCAATTTTACCGTAACGCGTTTTTCGATGAGGCGCTCTTGTTCATGCCGAAACTTAATGAGATCAGCAATCGTGCAAATTTTAAGATGATGTTTATCAGCAAACTTCTTGAGATCAGGAAGTTTAGCCATATTTCCGTCTTCCGTCATAATCTCACAAATAACCGCGGCAGGTTTAAGACCAGCAATACGGGTAAGATCCACTGCGCCTTCGGTGTGTCCCGTCCGAACTAACACCCCGCCTCGTTGTGCTTTGAGCGGGAATACGTGACCCGGCCTCACAAGGTCATCAGCGGTTGCATTGTCTTCAATAGCAGTCAAAATCGTTGTGGTACGGTCTTTTGAAGATACCCCTGTTGTGATACCATTTCTCGCATCAATGGATACGGTAAAAGGTGTCTGAAAGTTTGATGTATTATGAGACACCATGGGCTGCAGATCGAGCTCTTCAGCCCGTTCTGCATGAATTGCAAGACAGATAATGCCTCGTGCATGGGTAAGCATAAAATTGATTACCTCTGGGGTGATCTTTTCTGCAGCAACGGTGATATCTCCTTCGTTTTCACGATTTGCGTCATCCACTAAAATGATCATTTTGCCGTTTTTCAGATCCTCTACGGTCTCTTGTATCGTATTAAATTGCATGAAGACCTCTCATAGTTCAAATTTCATTGAGTTCTCTTTAAAGTACAATTTAGTTTTTAAAAAAATTCGTGCACTTCTATGTAGTCAGCACGAAATAAAATACGGGGCACGAATGGTTTATCCCCCCATACAGGCCAAATACAAGAGGCCGATGTTATCTTTTTCAGAAAACTAAATTGTTACCCCTTCATAAGGATTCAACAATCGGTAGTCAACCCGTTCATAACAGAGAATACAGAATGTTGCAGACCGATCGATTCCGAAAATTTTTATGCACAAATAGTATTAAAAAAAGTGGTTAATGTAAAGCCTTTTTGTATAAATATAATACAGAAGGAATTGAGCGCAACCATCATAATTGTTTTACACCTCTGTATATATACAGAAGCCCGGAAGTGAAGGTCAAAATAACAACCAGCCACCAGATTGCAACAAGTACCGTCAAAGGAATAAGATTTCCCATAATTACGGATATGATAGCAATAATTTGAAAGGCCGTCGCAGCTTTACCCAACATTGTTGGCTGGCAGTCCATTCTACCGGTGATGATAAGCAAGGCAACCGTTCCAAACATAAGCACAAGATCTCTGCTAACAATCACAGTCATGATCCAATTGGGAAATCTTGGTTCAGGCCATACTTGGTCGGAGGAAAGTATGATACAAGAAACCATCAGGACGAGTTTGTCTGCGACTGGATCCAGATACCTTCCCAAATTTGTTATTTCATTTCTCCTTCGTGCAAAGTAACCATCCAGCATATCGCTTAGACCAATCATTATCATGATAAGAAGACAAGCATATCGATAATGATTGTTATGTTGTACTTGCATTATGCAAAATACCAGGGGTGGGATAAAAAATATTCTGCTCAGACTGATTTTGTTAGAGAGGTTAAGCATGAAAAACCTCCTGAATGTGATTTTATAACGACGCATAGTCGCGCTCAAATTTATCATCCCACATTCCTCTTCAATAAAGATGGCGCTTCATGATGAATCTTCAGTGTGAAATTTTCGGCTACGTTTACGCCAAGAGCGCAGACAATCACTCCGCTGAATGACATAAGGCGGCAAAATGTGTCTGCACAAAAACGGAAAATGGGATAAAGAAAATTGCATACTGAAACACTATGATAAACCACGGTTTGCATCGTAAGAGTTCCAGCCATGATACCTTTTTTTGAAGAAGAGATCTGTCCTTTTATTTTTTACGCCCTTTATACCAAGCTATGAACAAGCAGATACCCTGCTCAATCGGTATTTCCGGTTTGTAATGTAAAAACTGCTCCGCTTTCTTTATATCTGCATAAGTCCTGTGTACATCTCCTGGCTGCTCCGGAAGTTTTTTAATCTTCGCTTTTTTGCCTAATTCCTGTTCTATGAGTTCAACAAGCCTTGCCAACCGAATGGGAATTGAATTGCCTAAATTAATAATCTCGAAAGTAAATTGTCTTTTCACGACAGACACAATCCCGCTGATAATGTCAGAAACAAAAGTATAATCCCTCTGTGTCGTTCCGTCACCATACATAGGGATCAACTGATCATGATCGATGAGTTCCGTGAATTTACGTATGGCAAGGTCCGGTCGTTGTCGCGGTCCGTAAACCGTGAAAAATCGCAGACAGACGACTGGTATTTTATAGAGGTGATGATAATTATAACAGTAAAGTTCTCCCGCCCGTTTGGTTGCTGCGTAAGGAGATATCGGCTCGTTTACCGCATCGTCTTCTGAAAACGGGATTTTTTTATTATTCCCGTAAACAGAAGAAGACGAACCAAAGATAAATTGTTTGATCTTATATATCCGGGAGAGTTCGAGCAGATTTAAAGTGCCCCTGCAATTAACTTCTTCGTAGAGCAAGGGACGTTCAATAGATGGCCTCACCCCGGCATAGGCCGCTAAATGAATAATTTTTTCAATACCGTGCTTCTCAAATATTTCCCGGCATGAAGCGGTATTACATATATCTGTTTCATATAACGTTAAATTTGGATTACCCATAACAGCAGAAAGATTTTCCCGTTTATATGCGGGTAGATAGAAATCGTTGAAGTTATCGATGATGACTACCTGTTCACCTTCAGATAACAATCTTTCTACCACATGAGAACCAATAAAACCAGCACCACCCGTAACGAGAATTGTCATTATATAATTGTCCTTTCATGCCACCAAGGTATTGTGTATTAAAATTTAATATAGCAAAGGCATTGTCTTAGTCAAGTGAAAAACAACTTTAACTTGACACGTTTAACTTTTATGTGTACGATTTATCGACTTTAAAATGGCTACCAGAATACAAAGGCAACGAAGAAACATTGGTCGCACGACCACTCGTCACCAGTCTCTGTGATTTTGTGGCATATGGTCATATATTTTCCTTTATAATTCTAAAAGTACTTTATGGATAAAAAACGGGCAATCCTTGTCCTGGCAGACGGAACAAGTTTTAAAGGATACTCCTTAGGTGCCTCTGGCGAGACGACCGGCGAAGTCGTTTTTAACACGAGCATGATGGGATATCAGGAAATCCTCACCGATCCATCATACAAAGGTCAAATGGTAGTTATGACCTATCCCATGATTGGCAATTACGGGATTAATGAAAAAGATTACGAGTCCCGTACCCCCTTTTTAGAAGGTTTTATTATTAAAGAATATAGCCCTTTCCCCAGCAATTGGCGTTCACAAACAAGTCTGGATGTCTTTCTGAAAAGTAAAAAAGTTGTCGGTATCCAGGGAATTGATACCAGGGAACTGACGAGGCGTTTACGAGATTTCGGAGCTCAGCGGGGTGTTGTTTCTACTGAGGACTTTGACGTTTCGCGACTCACCAAAAAGGCAAATTCATCTTCTGGATTAGATGGCAAAGACCTCGTAAAGGAAGTTACGTGCAATGATTTGTATGAATGGAAAGATCTTGATACAGACACGAAAAAACCAAAAAGATTCACCGTTATTGTCTACGACTGTGGCGTAAAATATAATATTCTGAGAAAACTGAGCAGCGCCCGTTGCTCGGTGATGGTAGTTCCTGCAAAAACAAAGTTCCAGGCCGTATTGGACATGAATCCCGACGGCATCGTCCTTTCCAATGGTCCCGGCGACCCCGCAGGCGTTCCTTATATGATTGAAAACATTAGAGGCTTGCTGGGAAAAAAGCCAGTATTTGGCATTTGTCTTGGTCATCAATTGCTGGCGCTTGCGTTAGGGCTGAATACCTACAAGCTGAAATTTGGTCACCACGGAGGAAACCAGCCTGTTGTGGATTTATCCACCGGAAAAGTGGAGATTACGGCACAGAATCATAATTTCGCTGTAACATCACCGCAGGAAGGAGCGGTACATAAAAGCCCGTACGGAAACGTGGAAATTACCCACATCAATCTTAATGACAAATCGGTAGAGGGATTGAAATGCCACTCGATACCAGCCTTTTCAGTCCAATATCATCCCGAAGCATCACCCGGTCCTCACGACTCTGGCTATTTGTTTGAGCGACTTATTGAGATGATGGAACACAAGAGCTAATGTTAATTAGAGAGACTGTATAACTTGGAGTTAAAAGTTATAAATTAGAATTAAATAAACTATGCCCAAGAGAAAAGATATACAAAAAATTATGATCATCGGCTCAGGTCCGATTGTCATAGGTCAAGCCTGTGAATTTGACTATTCTGGCACACAAGCATGCAAGGCACTCCGTGAAGAGGGATACGAGGTTGTTTTAGTGAACAGCAATCCCGCCACCATTATGACAGACCCGGAAATTGCTGATAAGACGTATATCGAACCGATAACGACGGAAATGGTGGCAAAGATCATTGCAAAGGAACGCCCGCAGGCAATACTCCCGACCCTGGGTGGACAGACCGGTTTAAATACCGCTGTGAGTCTTGCAGAAAAAGGGATCCTGGATGAATACCAGGTAGAGTTAATCGGTGCCAAGCTGAATGCGATCAAGAAGGCGGAGGACAGGTCGCTCTTTAAGTCCGCGATGAAGCAGATTGGCATTGCAGTCCCTGAAAGCGCTTATGTGCGTTCGTACGATGAGGCAATGAAGATCATAGAAACAATAGGCTTCCCCGCCATCATCAGGCCTTCTTTCACCCTGGCGGGCACCGGTGGCAATGCGGCATACAATATCGAAGAATACCAGGAATATATCAAGGTGGCACTGGAAGCCAGTCCTGTCCATGAGGTGCTGGTGGAGCGTTCTGTACTGGGCTGGAAAGAATATGAACTTGAGGTGATGCGCGACATAAAAGACAATGTGGTTATCATCTGCTCCATTGAAAATTTTGATCCCATGGGTGTGCATACCGGTGACAGCATAACGGTTGCTCCTGCTCAGACACTCACAGATGTCGAATATCAAATAATGCGGAATGCGGCAATAAAGGTCATCCGGGAGATTGGAGTGGAAACCGGTGGATCAAATATCCAGTTTGCTGTTAATCCGGAAAATGGGGAA
Organism: Candidatus Brocadia sapporoensis; assembly: GCF_001753675.2. Lineage (GTDB taxonomy): Bacteria > Planctomycetota > Brocadiia > Brocadiales > Brocadiaceae > Brocadia > Brocadia sapporoensis. The sequence continues at coordinate 35,510 of NZ_MJUW02000117.1, forward strand.
ATGCTGGCGATAGAAATGAATCCCAGGGTTTCAAGAAGTTCTGCACTGGCTTCAAAGGCTACAGGTTTTCCTATTGCCAAGATTGCTGCAAAATTGGCCGTTGGTTATACCCTTGACGAAATTCCAAATGACATCACTCGTTATACCCCAGCCTGTTTTGAGCCAACCATTGATTATTGTGTTGTAAAAATACCAAGATTTAATTTTGAAAAATTCCCCGATACGGATCAAACTCTTACCATCCACATGAAATCTGTTGGAGAGGTAATGGCCATCGGACGTACCTTCAAAGAGGCCATTGGCAAAGCTATCCGTTCCTTAGAATCAGGCCGTTACGGATTTGATTCCTTATGGCCATCTGGAAGTGAAAAATGGTCCACGGAACAAAAATACGAGTTCTTGAGAGGAAAACTCATAACTCCGAATCCCGACAGACTCTGGCATATTGCCGATGCGATCAGGTATGGCATAGAGCTGGAGGAAATTTTTAAATGGACTCACATCGACCGATGGTTTCTTTACAACATAAAGCAGGTGCTCGATATAGAAGCAGAAATAAAACGGTACTGTGTGAAAGATCCCCATACTTCACAAACCAATAATCTATTTGCAATGGATACGGACACGCTTGCAGTAGCCAAACAATCGGGCTATTCAGATAGATATCTTGCATCCTTGTGTGGAGTTGATGAGAAGACAATACGGACATATCGTCAAAAGAATGCGGTAAAACCTGTCTTCAAACATGTAGATACCTGCGCAGCGGAATTTAAGGCTTTTACCCCCTATTTGTATTCCACGTATGAAAGTGCTTGTGAAGCAGAATCAACCCGGAAAAAAAAGATACTTATCCTTGGAAGCGGTCCCAATCGCATTGGGCAGGGTATTGAGTTCGATTACTGTTGTGTACACGGGGTCTTTGCATTAAAAGAATTGGGCTACGAAACCATCATGGTTAATTGTAATCCTGAGACGGTAAGTACGGATTACGATACCTCAGACCGTCTTTATTTTGAACCACTCACTCTGGAAGACATCCTTGAAATTGTTACACGGGAAAAGCCAGAAGGTGTTATTGTACAATTTGGCGGACAAACTCCTTTAAAGCTGGCTATCCCCCTGGAAAAAGAAGGGGTAAAAATCCTTGGAACATCTCCGGAAAATATTGATATTGCGGAAGACCGGGAACGGTTTGCAGCTCTGTTAAACCGGTTACATTTAAGACAACCTGACAACGGATGCGCCCGTTCAGCCAGCGAGGCAAAAGGTATTGCCTCCAGAATAGGTTATCCGGTACTCCTGCGCCCTTCCTATGTACTGGGGGGAAGGGCTATGAGGATTGTTTACGATGAAGCTGGTGTGGAGGAATATATTGCTCATGCAACACATGTTTCGCCGGAACACCCTGTTTTAATTGACCGGTTTTTAGAAGACGCTATAGAAGTCGATGTAGATGCGATCTGCGACGGAAACGAAGTGTTCATCGGAGGCATCATGGAACACATAGAGGAAGCGGGCATCCATTCAGGAGATAGCGCCTGCTCGCTTCCACCGTATTCCATCAGTCCCGAGATTATGAATGAATTAAAAAAACAAACCCAAATCATCGCTCTGGCATTGAACGTCATTGGTCTCATCAATATACAATATGCGGTTAAAGATAATGTCGTATATGTTCTGGAGGTCAACCCCCGCGCATCAAGAACCGTACCTTTTGTGAGCAAAGCGATCGGTGTTCCACTGGCAAAGATTGCAACACAGGTGATCATGGGAAAAAAACTCTGCAGTTTAAACTGCTCTGAGAACTCGAGACTAAAACACATTGCCATCAAGGAAGCGGTGTTTCCTTTTATCAAGTTTAAGGGAGTAGATACTATCCTGGGGCCGGAGATGAAATCAACAGGGGAGGTCATGGGAATAGATAAAGACTTTGGCCGTGCCTATGCAAAATCCCAAATGGCTGCTGACAGCAGCCTTCCACTAAAGGGCACGGTTTTCATAAGCGTGAGAGACAGGGACAAAACGCTCATCATTCCCATCGCAAAAAAACTTTCACAAATGGGTTTCGGGCTGGTTGCTACCGGTGGCACTGCGAAAGTGTTTAATGAAAACAATATCCCCGTCACGCCCGTCTTAAAAGTAATTGAAGGGCGCCCCAATATTGTCGATCATATCAAAAGCAACGAAATCCAGCTCGTTATCAATACCACAGAAGGTAAAGCCGCCCAGGAGGCCTCTTATTCCATCCGACGTACGGCGCTTGTTCACCGCGTCCCCTATTTTACAACACTCGCCGGCGCCACGGCGGCAACAAGGGCAATCGAAGCGCTGAGAGATGGAAACCTCGACGTGAAACCCATGCAGGAGTATTATACATTCAATTCAGTTTGATATTATTTCATGGATAAATCAATCATTTAAAATGCCATGGACTACATCCCAAACACCGAAGGTGACCGGAAAAAAATGCTCCAAGAAATGGGGTTACACTCCATTGAGCCGTTTCTGGCGGACATTCCGAAAACCCTGAGAAATTTTTCATTGAAATTATCACACGGCCTTTCAGAACCACAGGTGTTCAAATTCCTAAAACATTTAAGTAAAGAAAATACGAACACAGAACAATACTCCTCATTTCTAGGTGCAGGCGCCTATGAACATTATATCCCTTCTCTGGTTGATCATCTGGCTTCAAGGAGTGAATTTTATACCTGTTACACACCCTATCAGCCGGAAGTAAGCCAAGGTACCCTTCAAGCAATTTACGAATTCCAAACATTGATGTGCGAACTTACCGAAATGGATGTGGCCAATGCCTCCATGTACGACGGTTCTACTGCATTTGCCGAAGCAGCGCTGTTATCCATACGCTTCAAGGAAAAAAACAAAATTATTTGTTCACGGGCAACCCATCCAGAATACCGGCAAGTACTCAATACCTATTTAAAAGGAATGCATACAGAAATTGTGGAAATAGACGCTTCTGAAGGAATAACCGACATAAATCAATTGGAAAAGGCTATTGACGGCAATACCGCTTCTGTCCTAATTCAGAATCCAAACTTCTTTGGCTGTGTAGAAGATATGGAAACTATTTCGCAGATCGTGCACCGGCACAATTGCCTTTTTGTAGCCTGCGTAAACCCCATTTCTCTCGGTATGCTGAAACCGCCAGGTGAATATAACGCTGATATTGCCGTTGGCGAAGCACAGATTTTAGGAAATGATCTGAATTATGGCGGCCCCTATCTTGGTTTCTTCACCGTAAAGAAGGATTTTTTACGCAAGATTCCCGGGAGGATAGCAGGAGAAACGGTTGATCATCACGGGAACAGATGTTTTGTCCTCACCCTACAAGCCCGAGAGCAGCATATCAGAAGGGAGAAGGCAACCTCTAATATTTGCACTAACCAGGCCCTCCTTGCATTGAGGGCATGCATCTACCTTTGTACCTTGGGGAAAAAAGGCCTGGCAGAACTATCCATGCTGAATATCCAAAAAAGTCATTATGCGTATGAAAAGCTTTGTGCCCTGGATATCTTTGAACCTACATTTGAACAACCATTCTTTCATGAGTTTGCCATGAAATCCAAAGGTATTCTGCCAATACGAAAAATCAATGAACATCTGTTAAGAAAAGGTATTATTGGCGGATTAGAACTCGATGAATTTTACCCTGAGTTAGCCAATAGTATGCTTTTGTGCGTAACAGAAACGAAGAGCAAAGAGTCGATTGACCAATTGATTGCTGAATTGGCCAATCTATAATTTGTTGACATCTGGAATATTGACAGACTATAAAACGCAGTGGATTTCACAAAATGTTTCAAAAAAGAAGCGTAAGAAATAAATTCATTTTATTCACTTCATTACTCACGATTTTACCAGTAGGAATCCTTGCTGGTTTCAAAACAAATTTTTTCCGACAGCGTCTCACCACGATAGAACAAACAAACACAAACCCCATGAATACTGTCACCAAGAATGAATGGGAGGAAAAAGCGCATAGCCAGGTACATCTTTCAGCCAGAGAGATTACACGCACTACGAATGAACTTGACTATTCGGAGATTAACTATCTTCCAAACCTGAACATGGAAGGAAAGGGTTTCCGTTACGTTTCCGCCCGGAACGACAAGGGGCAGACCTTAAGTGATTCATCAAAAAGGTTAGGGTTACAAAGAAATATCTCTACCGGCGAACCTGCACAATATGCATCCGGTTCAGAAGAATTAACCAGACAAAGACAGAACGATGCTGTTGATGTAGTCGCACCCATCCCCGATGGGTCCAAGGTGCCTGGTATTGTCACAATTGGCTTTTCTCTCAATGAAACGAAAACAACCCCTGATGCGCTTCATAATGGGAAGACCAATAACCTTATTAAGCAATCGGCAACGATCTTTAAACAACACACCATCCTCTTCTTACCGGCAATTACGATTCCTGTCATGGTCATAGGATGGATCTTCATACGTGGATTAAGTTTACCCATACAGAGGCTGGTGATGGAGATGGAAAAGATAGCCAAAGGAGGTTTTCGACGCAGAGTAGAGATAAATTCTGAAGACGGTGCTGACAAGATTGGTCAATCTTTTAACGAGATGACCACAGATTTGCGAAAGGTTATCATTTCAAAAGAATATGCAAATGCTATTATAAAAAGTATGGATGTCTCAATTGTGCTCACATCTCCTGACTTCACAATACTGATGGTCAATCGGGCTACCTGCGAACTCTTAGGTTATCTTGAAAAGGATCTCATCGGTAAATCTCTTGCGGTATTGTTTTCGGATGAAGACGTATTCATCCTGTCACTGTTGGATTTGATTAAAAACAACCTCGTTCATAAAATTGAAAAGACTTTTTTATCAAAAGATGGAAGAAAAATACCGGTTCTTTTTTCTGGCACCGAAATTCGACAAAATAACGATGTTCTTCTGGGTATTGTATGTGTGGCACACGACATTACCGAGCGTAAACAAATAGAGGCGGAATTGAAGAGAGCGGTGGCACAAAGGGACATGAACATCAAAGACCTGGGATATCTTATGTATTTTTCCACCCTTATGAACGAAGAGGTACGGGAGGAAATATTAATTCATCATATGGCAAATGCCTTACAGGTGCACTTTCAACCGGAACTCCTGGCCGTACTCACCATAAACAAAACAAAGAATGTGTTTGATGCAGCACTCATAACGCCGCCAATGCCTCTCAATAAACTCATCAGAGATGAAGTGATTGTTGACCCATCACTATGCCAGGTAATAAGAACTGGTCGTGAAATTATTATAGACAATAATGCAAAAGATATCCTCTGTGAATGTAATATCTACAAAATTGAAGAAGGAGGATTTGCTTGCCTTCCTTTGATAACTGGCGGTACCATCTCCGGAATGGTCATCATAGGAAAAAAGGATAAGGAATACTGGTATAACGAAGATGTTCGCAAGCTGATCTTGGTATATGTAGGGTTGACAGCGTCCGCTCTCCAACGAGTCAGATTAATCGATTTAACCAGACGTGCAGCCATAACAGATTCACTCACGGGAGCATATAACAGGCGGTTTTTTGATGAGATGCTGAAGAAGCAAATTGCATTGGCAAAAAGACGCAGCGAATCACTTGGGCTTGTCATTGCTGACCTGGATCACTTCAAAAATATAAATGACACCTACGGACATATGACAGGAGACCGGGCGTTGCAACAAATCGCTTCTATTATGAAAAATTCTATTCGATCATCAGATGTTCTGGCGCGGTATGGCGGAGAGGAATTTATTATTATCATGCCTTCTATAGACATAACGAACACCCTTAAGAAGGCAGAGAGTCTTCGCCAACAAGTGGAATCATTTCAATTTCAAATTGACTCTGTTGGGCGGTCTCCACAAATAACAATAAGTATCGGAGTGGCTTCCTTTCCGGATCATGGTATCGATTACGATTCCCTGATATCGGCTGCTGATCTTGCCCTTTATAAGGCAAAGAAGAACGGAAGAAACAGGGTCGAAACCGTATAAATATTTCGTTACAAATATCTAGCTTTTTTAAAAGAGAAAAACCATGCACCAGAATGAACCACTCATCTTTGAAAAATCGTCACCTGGCAGACGCTGCTTCGTCCCTCCCGATTGTGATATACCAGAAAAACCCGTGACCAACTTTATTCCCCTAAAGATGTTACGGAAACAGGAGTTAAAATTACCGGAGGTTTCAGAGATCGACGTTGTTCGTCATTTTACAAGACTCTCCCAAAAGAACTTCTGTGTGGATACTAATTTTTACCCCCTGGGTTCATGTACCATGAAATACAATCCCAAAATCAACGAAGACACCGCACGTCTGGAAGGTTTCACAAAACTACATCCCTATCAGCCTATCGAACAATGTCAGGGCATCATGGAACTCCTATACAATCTCGAGCAAATTCTTATAGACATTTCCGGGATGAATGCCTTTACGTTACAACCTGCAGCGGGTGCGCATGGCGAATTAACAGGGATGCTGATAATTCGAGCCTATATGGAGAAACACGGTGAAAAGAGACACAAGATTATTATTCCTGATTCTGCACATGGTACCAATCCTGCCTCTGCTTCCCTTTGTAGTTATGAGGTCGAATCTATTCAGTCAAATACAGACGGTCTTATCGACTTAAAAAAACTAAAGGCCGTCTTTACACGAGATACTGCTGCACTTATGATTACCAACCCCAATACCCTTGGATTATTTGAAAAAGATATTCTGGAAATATGCAAGATAGTTCACGATGCTGGTGGACTTGTTTATTGTGACGGGGCTAATATGAATGCCCTCCTGGGCATTGCAAGACCAGGAGATATGGGCATAGACATTTTACATTTGAATTTGCACAAGACCTTTTCAACTCCCCACGGTGGAGGAGGCCCCGGCGCAGGTCCTGTTGGTGTTACTGAAAAGCTAAAACCATTTTTGCCGGTTCCAAGAATTGAAATAGCAAAGAAATCAGTAACAGAGCGCGTTCATGACATGGAAAAAGATACTTCCATGCCTAAATTATTACCGAATGATTATATCTTAAATTATGCTTATCCTGATTCCATAGGAAGAGTAAGGGCATTTTACGGTCATATAGGCATGATGATCCGCGCGTATACCTATCTGCTGTCCCTTGGCAAAGAAGGTGTTTGTAAGGTGGGAGAATATTCCATCTTAAACGCTAACTATCTGCAACATAAACTTAAAAGATATTTTGAAATTCCCTATGGAAAAACCTGTATGCACGAATTTGTCATTTCTGCAAAAAAACAAAAGCAAAAAGGTGTCTCCGCGTTGAATATTGCCAAGAGACTACTGGATTACGGTTTCCATGCCCCCACGGTTTATTTTCCACTCATCGTAGAGGAAGCTTTAATGATCGAACCTACGGAGACTGAATCGATGGAGACACTCCATGTCTTTGCTGATGCAATGATTCAGATAGCCATAGACATAGAACAACGGCCAGAGGTAGTGTGCAACGCCCCACAAACAACTCCCATTGGCCGTCCTGATGAAGTGAAGGCAGCACGGGAGCCGAAATTGAAGTGGCAGGACTTTCAAAGATAATTCTGACATCTTTAGCAAGGATATGAACAAAATTCACTCCGTCTGGGTGTGAAACCCTGACAGAGTTGAAATATGGATTTCGTGATTCAGATATAATTGCCGGAAGCATTGCAGTGACAGAAGATACGGATAGTCACTTAGTGCATGACGTGAAAGCCAATGAATACAAGATTTTCATAGCTTTTTATTTTTTCCTCGCAGTGAACATACATTATATAATCAACATTTTCTCATTTTTCTGTGACAAGATAGTTCTATGATACCTTTTTGAGATTTCGTTGCGCTTCCTGATAATTCACATCTATAGACAATGCCTTTTCAAAACACATTCTTGCATCGAGGTGCTTATTGTTTTTGAAATACAATACCCCCAAATTATTATATACCGTGGCATCCTTGCTGTTTAATTCAACTGCCTTTTTAAGTGTAGAAATGGCATCATCCGTTTGATTCATACCCGCATACATCAGTGCAAGGCTGTAATAAACAGAAAAAACATTTGGGTTAGCTTTCAATGCCTCTTTGTATGCATCAATGGCTTCGGATGTTTTTTTCTTCGTTTCAAATGCACATCCAATTCCATATAAAGCAAATTCATCAATGGGGTTCGTAGTCAGTATTTTCGAATATAATGCAATAGCCTCATCTATGTTTCCCGAGTTTAATGCCTCTTGCCCTTGCGTCAGCAGGGAAGCGTTCAGATCAACTAAACTCTTATGTAACTCAAGCAACTCATCATAATCAACATCAGGCCACTTTTCTCTGAACCGGGACCCATTAACCGAAATACTATCCTGGTAATCGATTTGATTCTCAAGGAATGTCTTACTCCTGTAATGATGAATAAATACACTCTCATCCACCATAATAGCAAAACCTTTTTTTCTTACCTTGAGACATAAGTCATCGTCTTCATAATTTCCTGTGCCAAAGGATTCATCTAAACCTCCCACCTCCTCATAAAGCGATTTTTTCATCAGAATCGCAAAACCGGCAATGCGGTATCGAGGAGTCAGCCGCCCGTTGTATACCTTTCTTATCTTTTGAGCAAAACAATGGAATCCGTTTTCATCCGTATAGGGAATATCCTTTACCATTTGTCTGCCACTGATAGAATTGGTTATTGGTCCTACCATGCCAATTTTTTCGCTCCTTGCGAGACTTTCCACAAGATTATCCAGCCAGCCGTCAGAAACCAGGATGTCATTATTGAGCAATATTATGTAATCTCCACTTGCCGCTGATACTCCCTGGTTATTGCCGGCGGCAAAACCCTTGTTTTCTTGATTCTCAATAAGTTTGTAGCCTGCGTGACTTGGACATGAATTTGTTTGTTCTTCAAGCAATTTGCGGAGGTATCCTACGGTACCATCTGTTGATCCATTATCCACGAAAATGATCTCGTGTGGGTAGTTTGTGTGTTGCCGGATTGAACTGACGCACTGTTGAGTATATTTTAAGGCATTATAAGTAAGAATGATTATAGAGACAAGACTTCGAGGTTTACAAGCGAACGACCCGGCAGAAATCGTATTGGATATGTGATAACGCTGTATTTTATTATTTTCAGCAATTATCGTTGAGCCGTCTTCCCTGATAATAATATCCGGTTTAATCTTACTAATCCACTTGCTATGCAATCGTTGAATATTTTCTGAAACTTTTGAAAAACGCTCCGGGCCGCTTTTTGACTCATGATGAGTTACAACACTCTCAGGCTGGTAAACAAGTTTCCATCCCTTCTCCTGAAGTTTAAAGCATAAATCGACATCTTCGTATCCATTCCAATAGTTTTCATCAAATCCGCCGGTTTGAGTGAATGCAGATTTACGCATTAATAAGCAAGCGCCGGTTAAGGCCTGATACCGGCGTAATTGGTTCGCTTCTGCAGCATCTCCTGGTTCTCCGTAATAAATATGCCTGGCAACCAGCGGGTCTGGTAATTTTTGATCATCGATAATTACTACCCCTGCATGCTGAATGGTTCCGTCTGGAAACAAGAGTTTCGCCCCCACTGCCCCTACGGAACTATCTTGGGTAAGGATATTCAGAAGCGGTTCCAGCCAGTCTTTTCGTGGTTCCGTATCGTTGTTTAAAAAGAGGAGATAATCCGTAGAAGCCATTCGTGCCCCCTGATTGCAAGCCGTGGAAAATCCCAGATTCATATTATTAACGATAATTTTAATATCACCTTCTAAGCTCTTCAGAAATTCTCCGGTGCCATCCGTTGATGCGTTATCAATAATGATGACGTCGTATAATTCTCCCGGTGTATTTTTTATTATTGCCTCAAGGCATTTTTGTGTGAATTCAACTTTGTTGAAGACAGGAATAATGATAGAAACCTTCTGAAGCTGCTTAATCCATGCAGTTTGTAAATGTAAAACACGCTGCTTACCTTTTGAATACATTCCGTATCTTTCATAAATAATATTTAGTGTTCTCAGAAAATCATTCCGCTTCTCCCCCGACATACTGGTACTGTCGGCTCTCCATGTAAACTCACCAGTGATCTTTGGTATATGGACAAAATGATATTTTCTGGACATGCGGATCCATAAATCCCAGTCTTCATGGGTGGTAAGTGATTCATCAAAAAATCCCACTTCGTCCAAACATGATTTTTTATGCATAATACAGAGAACTGGAAAGAGGTTTTGTGCCAATATGAGGTCGGAATCGAAATCAAAGGAATAAGGGACATCTTTTTGCTTTACGATATACCTTCCATTCTCCGTATCCTGGCACACACGGAACGCATCGGTATAGGCTACTTTATCTTCGTGTGTTTCCAGATATGTTACAAGGGTTTCTATATGATCCTGATAAAATCTGTCGTCGTCATCGAGATAGGCAATATACTCACCCGAGGCATGCCTGATAGCAGTATTCCTTGCTGCCGCAAGCCCTTTATTCTCGGGGTGAACAAGATATTGAATACACAACCGATCATGAAACAGGTCGACAACCGCAGACACATCTTCTCCTGCATCATTCACCACAATAACCTCAAAATGTTCATACGTCTGTGAAGCAATGCTTTCCAGGGTAACTTTCAGGGTATCCGGCCTGTTAAAAGTTGGAACAATGACAGAAACAAGAGGGTTGTTTTTTAAGGGAAGCGAACAATCCTGAGATAATATTTTTTTAGCCTCTAAAAGGGATTTTGAATCGTAAAGGTTTGGGTGATTGAGAACAATTTGAGCCATTAACTCCCGATGATGTTCGAGGGCATTGGTATACATACTCCTCTCTTTCACCCGGTAGAGAAACAAAGGTTCAGGAATTCTCTTTCCATAATGTCCTTTTTCTCCGCAAGATATCCAGAAGTCCCAGTCTTCGTAACCCCAGGTCATGTTGGGATTATATCCTCCTGCAGACTCCCAGGCTTTTCGTCTATACAAGGAACCATAGTTAAGATGATTTTGAAAACGCAATCGATTAAAATCATACTCATCTGCACAAATAATCTGATTCACACTGCCAAATTGTTTTACATCAGTATAGGCAATTGCAATCTCTGACTGGGCTTCCAAGAGCGCAACCGTCTTCTTTAACATTTCAGAATGTACTAAATCATCTGCATCGAGCGGAAGAATGAATTTTCCCTTAGAAACTTTGATTCCCGCATTCCGTGCGCATGACAGACCCTGGTTAACCTGATTAATAAGCTGGATTTGATTGTCTGAATATTTTTTAATTAACGATTTGGCAACTTGTGTTGTATTGTCGGTGCTGCCATCATTAACAATAATACACTCCCAGTTTTTATAGTTTTGATTAACCACGCTTTCAACTGCTTCTGGTAAGAAGTTCGCCTGGTTGTAACAAGGAATTATTACCGAGACTAGTGGCTCGGAAGTTTGAATCGTTCGTGTCTGCTTCGCATCATTATTTTGATTCAAAATACTTTTTCCAGCCATGTTTGTGTTAATCTGCTTTAAATTCATATAATTAAATATCGTTTCAAAACGATGTTGCCAGGTATGTTCAGTTATAGTTCGTTTATATCCATTTGTTGCAATTTCGTTTCGTTCATCTTCATTTTTAAGGTAATATTTAGCCTTTTCTATTAATTCATCTACTGAATTGAATATTACTATCTCTTTTTCCTCCTCGTAGTAATCCTTGAGATTATCAGCATTGCTGGACAATTGAAAACTTCTTGTTCCCGGGATCTCAAAATTCCTTCCTTTAATCTGCTGCCCGATTAACGTTGATGAATTTGATAAATTAAGATTAATTTTACTCCGCGAAAATATCCTCACCATTTGATGAAAAGGGATGCGCGGCCGGTTTTCCCATCCAAAACCGAAGACCTCTAGCTTGTATCCATTTTGCAGTAATTTTGCCAAGACTTCTACACGATTACCATGAGGTTGTCCTACAAAACCCATCTCTATATCTTTTGGAATATCATAAGGAATATACAATTCATGGTTGCATGCCCATTGAGTCTTTATGACTTTATGGGATATACCCATATTTTTATATTTTGGAATAGCGTCATTCGCCGTTGTGCAAATAACATCAAAATGTGGAGCAACTACGGAGCTATATTTTTCAAACCTCCAGTGATCGTCACAAAACCAATGAACCGTTGCCGTACCCAATGACGATATTTGTTTAAATACCTCATAGCATGGATCACGGTTAAAATCGAATAACACGGCAAACAGACACGTTGGCCTTTCTCTCTTAGCTAATTCATACAAATCTTGCGTCATTAAATCTAACCCAAGGTTCAATCCCTGCTCCATAAAATCGAAGTGAACAAAATCCCAATGGTGTTTTTCGGAATAGCTTTTCAGTGGATGATAAAAATTCCGATGCTCAAACGAAAAGCCTCTTGCTTTATCGCCGTAATCATACCTCATTCCAACATATAACAATTTCTGCTTCATGGTCTATTTTGATAATTGCTGATATACATCATTTAGAGTAGGGTTATTACCGTCTAATTCTAACGCGTCTTCTATATATTTTTTTGCTTCAGAAACTTCACCATTTTTTAAAAGAATTTCAGCGGCATGAAGGTAGTGAGTACTGTCCGCGTAGTTAGCTTCGATTTGCCTTTGAATATCGAATAATTTGCGTTTCCATAAGTTATCTGATATATCGTTTTCTTGTGTGCCTGTCTTTCCATGATAAAGCTGTAAATAAAGATTTTCGTACTTATCTATTATAGATTCCCAGGTAAGTTTTTCCTTCCATTCTTGCCATCCTTCCCTGACAAGTTGTTTTCGAAAACATTCGTCATCCAATATTTTATTGGCATTAACAGCCATTTCATCAGGCTTACAAACGATTCCACCTTTCCATTCACGTACATTCCCACAATCTGTAGAGACAAAGGGCGTCTTCGATGCCTTAGCCTCAATAATCACCAATGGTGATGCTTCCCGATATGAACCAAATAAAAATATATCCGCCTCGTGAAAAGCTGCAAGGATATCTTCGCGCGGAACATCAACGTGAAATTGGATATTCATGCCTTGTGATTGTGCTTTAAGGTTACTTATTTGATCGCCTCCTTTACCAATAAAAACCATAGTAAAATCGTTGCGATTCATAAGCCGGACACACTCGATAACTCTATCGTGTCCTTTTTCGACATAATAATTTGCAACACATAATCCGTAAAATGGAGTATTTACCAGGTATTTTTCACGGAATTTTACCAGAGGAGGTTTCGTGAATTCTTCTTCATCAACACCGTTAGGAATGACGAGACTATTTACAAACCCATGATTCCTTGCATATTCATAATCCTGATAGCATGACGAGTGATAGATTGACGCATCATATTGAGGAAGAACTGCAGGAATCATACAATTAAAGTAATCTGCAAATTGGGGCCAGCGAATGGTACGGCTATCTGAAAGTGCAGAATAACCACACGGCGCTATGATATTAACCTTAGGTTTCCTTACTGATTGCACCGCTTCAAAAGCCAGATCGGTTGCCCATTGCTGAGCAGCATAGTTCATCATAATATCTGACGGATGGCTTCTTAAAAAATCCTTGTATCGGCCGACATCATTACCCCATATACCATTTCCAAAAGATCCTTTCACTGAAAATTCTTCAATATGAACGCCATTCAGTTCACGAGTATTGCGACAATCAAGTTTTGCAGTAGCAACGGTAACACGATATCCGCGGCTTACAAGTCGTTCTGATATTTGCTGAACCACGGTTTGAGCGCCACCCGTATGAGGATAATAAAACTCAACGGTGTGAAGGATCGAGGGTTTCTTATGCGGACGACTCACAAGAACCTGAGGTAGCGATTGTTTCGTATTTTTCTGTTCCTCTGTTATGTAATATTGTTGGATCTTTTTAGCAAGCATTTTCTGCGTCTTCATCCGTGTATTTCCAATGCTTTCCGAATGCAACCGAATCCTGTGCAGTACTTCCGGAACATTTGCTAATTCAAATCCAGCAATTAATGCACGTGCAAAAAAATCATAATCATCAACACTACGATATTCTTCACGATAGCCACCAATTTTATGAAATACCTCACGACGAATCAGCGCAGCGCTGTTGATCATTGAATTTACGTCACCGAAAGTTTCACGAATGCGCCAGGACTGCCATTCTATCGGAGGTTGACCTCTTGTATTACCTGTATCATCAAAATATTCGGCAAAGCAGCCCACAATCGCTATTTCCGGATGAGTTTCAAGACATTCAACCAATTTTTCCAGTTTTATTGGTAATGAGATGTCGTCGCTATCATGATTAAGCAAATATTTTGAATTGGGATTTGTGTGCTTTATTGCCTCATTTCTGGTTTTAACCTCACCGTTGTGCATTAATGCCAGGACTCTGATTCTCTTTTCACGGCTTGAATAAGTATTTGCAATTTCAAGTGATTTATCGGTAGAGCCATCATCAGCAATAACGATCTCAAAATCACGAAAGGTTTGTGCAAGAATTGAATCCAGGGTTTCGGTAAGGTATTTTGCACCGTTATATACCGGCATAAAAATGGATACTTTTGGCGCTGTGTCGTCGTTCGCTTTTATTAATACTTTATCTAACTTAGAACACATTACCTGCCATAGTCTTTCCTCACTTCCAGACTCATCAATCATACTATTGCGTAACAAATTCTTTGCATTCTGTTGCAGTTCCGAAAAATCAACGACTCGTTTCTTTTTAGCCTGAACTATAATGTTCCTTGTCATCTGCCATTGGGCAAAATTATACTCGATGTCATCAAACCCTAATTTGTCCAAGACCTCTTGAAATTTATCTTTGTACCATCCATCCTTGTGTACCGCCCATTCCGCTTCATGGGATCCAAAGATGTGTCGTATAACTTCTTGCTTCTGTTTGGACGAACATTGTAATGATGCCAGGAGTGCTACGCTTAACTCGAAATCAGGCGTTTCAATGAAAAGGCTTCCACCTACTTTCAACCACTGATTCCAATTACAGAGTAACGCCAGCGCCGTCGGACGGTCAAAATGTTCAAACACATGATGCAAACGAATTTCTTCAACTGTTTGATTTGGAAAGCATAAGGTAGTAATGTCGGAGTACGCCTCTGCACCCGATTGTATCTGCACCGTATGCTCAAATACCGGATAATCGATATTTATGTATCCTTTAAGGTTTCGTTCACCACACCCAAGATGTAGCCGTACCGGCTGCCCGCCAGCCAAAACACCTTCCTTTCGCAACTGATCAAGGGTATTTACACCCGGACTGAGCGCCATCCGTCGCCTTGCTTCCACTCTATCAGAGGACATATCTGTATTCGCAAGATTTATTACATCTGCATTGCTTTCTTCCAGGTACATACGTCTCGGTTCCGGAATCTTTGTAGCAACGAAATGTTTCCATTTATCTTGATACAATTTAATATCCAGCACACTATCATTCAGGTTTGATTTCTTTTGTTCATCGAGAATGTTGTTATGAATAACCAGGCTTTGTGGTAATGGAATGAGTACTTTGCCCTTTTCATAGAGCTTGAGGCATATATCACCATCGGCGCAATAAAACTTGTAATCTTCATTCAGACCACAAACACCTCTCAGATCTTCTAATCTCAATAACCCATAGTTCATGAGCAACTTTTGTCCATAGGTATAATCGATGCCATATTTTTCCCATCCTGGTTCAGCACTTATATTTTTGTAAAAGAATATCCCTCCAGCCACTTCAGGATTTTGCCTATTCAGATGCTCGACTGCTTTGGAAATACAATCCTCATGAAAGGCAATATCATCACTTGCGTACATTCCCCATATGCCCTTGGCCTTTGAAAATCCATAGTTATAGAGCTGCGGCCATGAATGCCTTCCCTCACCTAAGCATGCCTTTTCATTGTAAATTTGCCGGATATTATGTTTTCGTAATATTTCCAAGGTATTATCTGAAGAGTTGCCCTCAATGACGATTACCTCATACTGTACACCGCGAGTTGCCTTTGCCAGGCTTGTAAGCATCTCATCAAGAAGCCTGGCTCGATTTTTTGTGGCAATGATAATACTAACGTCAATTGTGCCGGTTGACTCTATTGTTTTAGAAACTGATGAGGTACCGGACTCTTGAAGTTGATCAAGATATTTAAGGTTTTCTTTTGCTATTACATTTGTATTATCAGTACTCAGCACCGTTTCTAAAAAGTATCTGGCCGAGTTAAAGTTGTTTTCAAGAATGCTGATAACCGCGAGACTGTTTAATGCATTACACTGTTTGTCATCAATCTTTAAAATATTTTCCAGTAATTCACGGGCTTGCGCATACTCTCCCAATTGGATTAAATTCTCAGCTTTTGAAAGTGATTTAGAATGAGTAACTCGGTCGCCAAGGTATTTGACATTTTGATGTGCAACCTCATTCTGTGGGTCAATATGCAGAACCTTTGCCAGAATTTCCTCCGCAGATCTCCAATTTTCTTGCATAATTTCTGTAACGGCAAGATTATTCAAGGCTTTTATATTGTTCGGTGATTGACTAAGAATCTTTGATAGAAGTTCTTTCGCCTCTTGTGTTTTTCCATTTATTAATGCTTGTTTCGCCTGATGGTTTGAAATATCTACAGACTGTTGCAAATCTCTGACTGGCATATCATGTGATGTTTCCTTACAGAATAGAATATCACTAACCATAGCGGTTTCAACGGACTCGGCATCTATAAAATTGCTAAACAACCGCCACTTTGGTTGATCTATTTGTGGATTCCACAATGTACTGTTCTGAACAAACATCCGTGGCTTTTTTGATCTGTTCATGAGAGTTTGTTCTACTGCTTTTGTCATAACTTCTGGATTTACACCCTTGATACAATATTCGGTCTGATATTTACATTTCCAATTACAACCATAGCATTCCAGTGGAAGGCATACTACAGATGTAAGTGGTGAATATGGCATAAAACGTCCAAAGTGTCCGCCTCCTAGCAATATAACATTTTTTATACCAACGGCGCACGAAATATGAGCTGTTCCGGTTTCTGCACCAACTGCCAGAATGCAACGTTTTAGCAAAGCCGCTGTCTGCCGGAGTGTAGTTTTTCCACTCAGATTTATTGTTTTGGAACCGATATCATTAAGATTCTGCTGGTTGATTGTATGATCTCTATCAGTACCAAAGGCAAGGACAGTGAATTGGTTTTCTTTACAAATTTGCGACAGGGCTTTTCCGTAATGTTGATAGAGACGTTCATCGCATTGTGCACCAGCAAAAATCGCAATTGTTTTTTCTGGCTGCAGGTCATGGTTACTAAAATAGCTATCAGCAAATTGCTCATCTGCCGATGTTAACCAGACAGTCGGCTGTAAAGTTGGCACTTCAATTCCAATACCTTTTAAAAAATCTTTATGTCGGTCAAGTTCAAGCTTAGATTCTTGGTTATCGGGTAATATATGTGTATAATACTTATTGTGTTCATCCCTGAGTTCACCTGAAATATTGCATAGATTGCCGTTAAATGCGAGTCTCTCTTTGGCTCCGCTACCTAATGTAAACACATCTGTTAACGGTTCTCGGGAATATACAGAGTTCAAGGCATGGTCTGCGTTTACTGACTTTAACTTTCGTAAAATATCGGCTCTGTATTGCTCATTTTCATATGCCAACGACTTGTTGTAACGAATGACATCAAACACAAACGGACACGACTCGTAAAGTTCTGCTATGTGTTCCTGACAGACGACAGTAATATTTGCATTATTATATTTCTCGTGAATATAAGGCAGCATTGATGAGGCAAGTACATTGTCGCCAATTGAATCAGTGCGAATCCAGAGCACATTTTGTACTTCGGTTGTGGCTGTATTATTTTTTTTAAAGTGCCATTGTCCACCAATACTCCGTTGAGCAATAGGGTGAATGTTTTGCGATTGGACAGTATTAACCTGGGCGGAGTCCTTTACCCAGGTAAAGTAATTATTCAGTGCCACCGGGAAACTAGATTCTCGCTGAAGCTCCTTCCATTGCTCTACCGCGTTTCTATAACCGTAATAAACCTCTTTGAAACGAAGTTGTTTCTCAAGCGTGTAGGCATAATGCTGAAAAATTATATTTTGCGCTTCAGTTTCTTTATGCATGAATGGGTTCTTTGTTGCCACGTCTATCAATTGGCCATCCCGTGTCTGTTGACAAAGACGGGGTGGTTCATGTGAACTCCAGCGAAAGCCTGGTTGAAATTTCCATGTACGAAGCCATTCATAACTTGTGTTGTTTCCATAGGTATCACGAGTTGTTATTACAAGGTTTTCACCGACAAAAAAGTGGCATAAAAAATAAGCAGATGTTTTATCTGGATGCTGTAAGAACAAGGAACGCATAGTACAAATTTGCTCCATTGTCCAGAGTTCATCGGCATCCACTTGCCAAAGCAGGCATTCTTCATTAATATTTAATAAAGGTGCGTTAATCATCTCAAGCTTGCCGTCCCAAAAGACGCCGTTTGGCTTGCGGTATATTGTTATATTTTCTGAATATTGTTCCTTGAGTTCGTTAAGATATTCGGTAGTACCATCATTGCTTAGACCGTTTTGGTGTATCTCGTCTGTAATGCGTCCGCCAAATTGTAAGCTCCACGCAGTGTCGTGCTTCAAGTCTGCCACACCTTCTACGATATGCCAATGCCATTTAAATGGCAATTGTCTGAAGACCTCGATATGATGGCGAATGAATGGTTCGCCATTCAGCACAATGGTAAAAAAATTGATTGACATATTTGATGAATTGTTGTGCTCCGATTCTAAGTGATTCATCGGAAAAGCAATGTAATTTTCATAAAAAGAATTTGAATCTGTTACTTTATCACCGATAGTACCGTCCTTGAAAATGGTATGGCATTCGTAACCGTTGGCAATAAGCAGATCAAACACATATTGCGCCTTAGTGCTTAGCCCCTCCAGCATTTTTTGAGAAATTTCAAACTGTAAATAGCGAATCGCCTTATTTTTGAGAAGTTCCAGAGCTCCTTCAAGCGCAAACACCTCCGCCCCCTCCACATCTAATTTTAAATAGTCAATCCTGCTGATGTGGTTTTCTTTACAAAATGAGTCCAGGGTAATGGCTTCGACTTCAACAGATTTTATGATAGGAACAAATTCTTTCTCGTTCTTCGGATCTACCATCCGTGGTTTGCCCAAACTATTCCACGAACAATACAGATCGGGAAATTCATTCAATATAACTTTCGTGTTTTTTGAATAGACTGCCTTTAGGAAAAGGTTCACGTTAGAGCACCTACTCTTATTTAATGCTGAAGAAATTATATTAAAAGAATTTTGTGATGGTTCGAATGCGTAAACCTTCCCTTTTTCCCCAACGAGAAGACTAAATAATTTCGTGTATTTACCAATATTTGCACCGACATCAAAAACTACCATCCCTTTTTTTACTATATTTCTGACGAGTATTTGTTCGCTTAGCTCAGAATCAAACTGATAATCATCATTGGAATTATCTGTCGAATTGAGTTGCTTCGAAGCAGTACAGCTCGACAAGTCGTTAGTCTTGCTATCTATTTCAATGGAATTGTCTCCCTTGATACCATTGATACCAAAGGCTTTTGAAAGGATTAAAGTATATTGCTGGAGGACCGATTTCTTAAACTCATCCGCATCCTGAGCGATCTTGTGCAGACTAATCTCTGAAATTGCATCTAATGCTTGATAGAATTTATCTATATTATTTACCCAGACTGAGTGCGGAAATCCTTCCAGTGTATGAGTATGTCTATCAGTATCATTGATAATAACTCCTGGAATCCCATGCCCGTTGGCAAAAAGGCTTGAATGAAGCCTTGTTGTTACAACAAGATCATATCTTGAATAGATCTCGAATAGATCTTGATAAAATGAAGAGAAGATAACGGGGATATCATAGCCTTTTAGCAAGTCGAGAAAATGAAAATACTCCGTTTTGTGATGGGCAATAACCTCAACCACATACTTCCGAGACAATTCACGAAGAATGCATAGCGCCAGTTCGTGCATTGACTTGTCACAGCACTGGTTTGTTATACCGATTTCGTGTGGAAGTTGAATTGAAAAAACGATCTTTTCAATTGTTTTATCAGGGGGAACAATTTTTACCTTATCAACAGACAAGATAGAGGGACAGTTTATATGATAGTACGGGAGATTTAAGTTCGAAATAAATTTAGGCGTTTTTTTTGTTCTTCCAATGATTACCTTTGCATTCTTAAAGATAGTAGCTTCTGGCTCTTCATTGATATATTTTTCCACGTAATCATTTTCATAACCACCACCTATCAGGTATACACGGTCTTGAAGACTGTTAGCAATGACCCAGTTATATAAGTCTTTAATTTCTAATCCCGCAGATAACCCAACCACAACCACGGCATCAACAGAATGACAATATTTCCCGATATCTCCCTTTGCTACAGTGTTACTAATGCCGCGGAATTTACTCGACGGGAAATAATCGGCATTGAAATTATAGAATAATAAGTTAATGATGGATTCACCAAAAAGCCTTTTTAGAATGTTTATTGTGCCGTCTCGTTCAAAATCATCTCCGGGGTTCCAAAAGCTTGTTCCGGAAATTACAATATTTTTTGTTATTTCTTTCATATCTGTCTCGCTCCAGTCCAGAACACCCGCGATATTTCTCTATCTAATTTATTAGTAGAGAATTTCTTATGTCCCGGTTCCTGTCTATTGCTCGCATCAAAAGTATTAGCTTTTTATCTGGTTGAAAAACTGAATAATTAAAATATGAACAACTACAAACATTAATGAGGACATCAGAACGCAGCAAAGTCGCAACCAGATACCTACTATCAAAGGCGGCGATGAGGATTGTAAATCTTCCAAAAATGAAAGATTTTACACGGTAACACTACACTGACTAATAAGAATGCGCAGGGTGGCGCACAACGGAGTAAGGAATTAAGTAAAATAGATAGCTACCGGAAATGAAAAGTTTGTTCTGAAATACTTCATTCACATTGTCAGTTATCATACTGAAAAGAAGGAGTCCCACATTTGTTACATCATAATAAATATGAAAATACTTTTATGAGTTGTTTTTTCCCGGACATAACCTGTTTATCGGTGGGCAATAAACCATAAATATTTCGTTGTGTTTTAAAACTACTTTATACAAATTATATTGTAAAGATACCGGGAAACACTTATTAATGTTTGTAAAAATACAATGTAACATAGAAATATCTTTAAGATTAGATAGGTTTACTTTGATAAAGAAATAATTGCAGCTATGGTTGTAAGTGAGCCGTTTGCTAAAACGGCTTTATACGTCATATAAAGGATTTTATTCTTCTCGTAACGATCATAAACCGTTTGAGGATATTTTGAATTCATGATGTCACTTCGGGAACCGGGGATTTGAAAGATCGTAATCTAATCAATAACCAGACTAATCCGTTTGTGTAATGGTTGTGGCAACTCAGCTAATGCATTTTTTATGTCCTGTTGTTGGGATTGTATGGCTAACGATTTTTCCCATATAGCGCGTGCTTTATTTGGATTTTTTATCGCCTTATAACAATACCCCAATAAATTATAGAGCGACATAACTATTTTATCGTCTATCCCGGTGTTTTCAGTCCACAGGGAGTTGATCGTATCGGATGCTTCTTTGGTTTTGATGTATTCTTCCAGAGTATAAATGGCATTCTCATATTTATTTTGTCTGTAATAAATATTTCCAAGATTGTAAAACGCTTCCGTGTAGAAGCAATCGAGTTTAATTGCCATAGAAAAAAAGGTTTCGGCCTGTTTATCCATGCCTGTTTCCACACAACATTCTCCAATTAGATTGTAAGCTTCAGTATTATTTTTATCTTTGAGTAACGTTTTTCTCAGATAATCCATTGCTCTGGTATATTTCTTTTGCAGTTTATAAATAATTCCGAGAAGAAGATTTGCTTCAGGAAGAGATGGATCACTCATGTGTGTATACAGAAGTATATTTTTTGCCTTTGAGTAGTCACCTTTTTTAATCAAGAGTTTACAAAGTTTCATTGCCGTTGATACATGTTCCGGTTTCAACCGATAAGCCTCAGATAAGAAAGCCTCAGCCTCTTCTTCCATATTACTCTGGATACAGCATACACCCATGAGATAATAAGTTTCGTAATCGTCGGGATTCACCAGAACAACTTCTTTCAGATAGGAAAGCGCTGTGGTATATTCCTTACGATCCATATGCAGATAAGCAAGATTATAATGAGCTTCTGTCAATGAAAAATCAATCTGCAATGCCTTTTTAAAATTATTAATCGCCTCTTGATATTTTTTATTTCTGGTATAATAGACCCCCAAATGATTGTACCCTTGTGCATAATTAGGGTTCATTTCGACTGCAGACTTTAAGTAGGGATACGCCGCATTCCAGTCACCTTTTTCTATGGCGTTATTTGCAAGATTGATGTTGTATTCAAAATTTTCGTGATTGTTTATGGTATTCTGGTTACTGGTAACTGTATTGAACAACGCATCTTTTTTAATATTTATCATGGTTATTTTCCTTCTTTATCGAATTTTCACATGAAGAAGCTGTATCTTTCCAAATCGTATTTGACCTTATATCATTTTTTTTTAAATTCTGAGCAACTTCTGCGAGTGCGCGTTTAGATACCTTTGCAGCCTTTATGTTTTCTTGCTGAATCTTTTCAAAAATCTCTTCTCTGTGGACTTTAACATGCTTTGGCGCAACAATTCCCACTTTAACTTGTTTACCCTGACAATCCACAATGGTAATTTTTACTTCATCACCGATGGTAATGCTTTCACCCAACTTCCGTGTTAATACCAACAAGGCATTTCCCTTTCTGAAAATGATATCCTATGCTCGTAGGAGCGGATGATGTAAACTGTAGTAGTCTTCAGTCAAAACACATTGCTTTCCCTTTTTATTTTTCATGTTAACAAATATGGGGCCTTTGAGATTTATGGTAACATCAGTGGGACTATTGCCCAGGGTTACCATACAAAATATTTCTAAATCCTCCTTATCATTGCTCGCTAGCGGCGCCAAATCAAATAAGAATTTCATCGGATTATAATCAGTAAAGAAAGGCATTGGGTTAAGAATTGGAAAAGCAATAAGAGGGTCTTCTACAGACACCAACCATTCAAAAGGAAGACACTCTTCAATATTAACTATGACAAACTGCCTCAAGTCTTCAAATCCTAATACACCATTATCGAAGGCTATTATATTCTTTTTTTTAATATGCAAATTACCAAACTTTTCTGTAGATAAATTGACAATGCTATCATTCTCGTTCACTTTTTCTTTCATTTTTAGCATTTTATAGCTCCTATTTTTAAAGTTAATTTGTGCAAGTGCAAGTGCAAGTGCAAGTGAACAAAAGCAAACAATATACCAACTATAATGATCAACCTTTATTAGAGAACAACATAATCCTATAATATTACGATACTAAGAGTTAAGAGCTTTCTCTTGTTTTGATTGTTTTTATAAATACAGACATGGTAAAAAACGAGGGAAAATTGTTCTCCGTAGATACTTGATGTGTTTAAGTCGGATACAATTTTTTACGAAATGTGATTATTTTTTAAACAGCTTCTTATCTTAAAAAATCAAGAAGAGTAGGCTGGATAATTCTTGCTCCTGTATTTAAGGAGGATTGCAGGATATTTTCCTGATTTTTTAAATCCATAATCAGGGATGCTACATCAACTTCTTCTGTATATGATATTAATTCTTTTAAGGTTATTTGTAAGTTATCAAGACTCTGTGAAGTTAAATCTAATCTATTTGTTTTTGCCCCAAACCTGGTAATCTCTGTTGATATAGTATCAGTTGCAACGTCTAAGGATTTCCTTAAATGTAAAAATGCAGCAGAATCAAAGGTGTCCGATGCAAGTTCGTTTCTCATGGATACCAAGGTTGTAAATAGACCAGTATCCTGAAAGATAGTTCCACCAGGCGTATTGATTTGTACATAGGTTTTTGGACCTATTTGATAGGCAATTTCTTCTTGATTACCATCATAGGTTACTGATGAAATCTTCCCGAAGCTATCTCGCGTTGCGGAAAATGGTATTGTAGAAGTTTTTGTGCCTGCAAAAATAAATCGACCACCGTTATCAGTATTACTATATTGCAATACAGATTCTAACAACTCATTCATTTCGTTTGAGATTACTTTACGTTCTGATTGACCTATCTCGTCGTTACTGCCTTGTATACCTAATTCTTTGATCTTAGTAAGAATTTCTTGAATATTCTCAAGGGAGTTGAAGGTATAATTCATGCGTTCTTTAGCAACTTCCGCGTTCTCTGAAAATTGCTGAAATTTAAGCTCCTCAGCCTTTAATCCAAGCACTTTTCGTGCACCCGAGGGGTCATCTGATGGCCGGTTTATTCGTTTTCCCGTAGACAGTTTTTCCTGTATTTCCTGCATTTTTTTTAAGTTAAAACTTATATTCGCAAGGGTCGTACGGCTCATACTTTCCTGGGTTATCCTAAATGACATAAATACTCCGCTCCTTTCTAGTAAAAACGGACAAACTAGTTATTCCAGACAGGAAACAACCCGATATCTGCAGCAGGTTGACTATTACAAATTGCGATACCAAATTAGCCAATTGAGATTAGAAGCTTATCTATAAGCCCATCAACAATAGAAATGTATTTTGCAGAAGCTTGGTATGCCTGCTGAAATCTTACCAGGTTGACCAATTCTTCATCCGTTGAGACCCCTGATATTTCATCCCTGCGATTTTTTAAGTTTGTCTCCAGGTCCGTAAAACTGTCCTCTGCTTTGAAAGCATTACTGGCTTCTTCCCCCAGCGATGACGCAATCCGATGCAAGTAGTCCGTAAAGGTCGTATTATCGACAGCAGTAGTTTTATATTGCAAAGCAACGAGTCGTAACGCATTTGTAATATTTCCTACTTCCCCTGTAGAAGCTGCAATCCGTGAAACATCCCCTGCAATGTCTGAATTAACGAGAATATCTGATGCGCCCGTCCCATTAAAAAAAGTATTTATTCCCAGAGCAGCAAGTAAATCAGTTTTATCGGAATCGGATACAACATCTAATGAAAACGTATCGCCTGCTGTGACGGTACCGCTGGAAAGAGCAAGAGAAACTCCATTACCAACGGAAATAATATTCCCGGGTGTATAATTGTCTCCAACATCGAGCGTTGCTACCACTGCCCCGATGTTATTTTTTACTTCGATTTGGAGACCCGCCGTGCTTCCAATCATACCAGTACCTAACGCAGTAAACGTATATACATCATTTGCCTGACCCGAGTAGATGCCAGACACTGAAGCTGTAGATGTCCCCATATTCCCGGGATTTGGATCCAAGGCATAAGAAAAATTAAATTGATAACCTGTATCAGCAAGAATTCTTAGTCTATTATCGGCAATAGACGCCGATATATTTGCAATGCCATCTATGGCAGTTTGTAAATCAGCGAGCGAATCCGTGGAAACATCGACAGAGATAACGTTTTTAGTAACCTCACCGGTACTCTTATTTATTACCGTAAGAAAAATATCACCGTCCGATGGTGCTATTTTCAAGCCGGCATCGTTTAACTTTGCGGTTACGCTTGACACTGCATTTGTCGACATCAGGCTGGTAAAACCACCGGACAATCCCACTCCCTCACTATGAATCTTATTAACTTCAGCAATCAGATTAGATGCAAACGTATCGAGTTTATCTTTATACCGTGTCACCGTAACATTATAAAAGTCCTGTAATCCTTTTATTTCACCTGTATAAAAAACGTATTTCGAGTTCTTATTTCCGGAATTTACAATTTCTATCTCTCCGGAGGGATCTTGCTCTAAAGTAAAACTTATCGAAGAGGTACCGGACACTAAAGTTCCGCTTGGTGTAGAGACATTCACCATGCCATTATTTTCAGATGTCACTGTGATATTCACCAGCTTACTGAGATCCTGGAGTAATGCCTCACGCGCATCTAATAAGTCGTTTGATTCTATGCCACGCACATGAATTGCTGATATCTCATTATTTAAGTCTGCGATATTTTCGGCAATTTTATTAACATCGGATATTTTGCTTTCAATGCTTTGTTTAACAAATATTTCCATTTGATTTAGCTCATCATCTATTCTGTGAAAGGTATCTGTCATAGTATTTGTCTTTTCCAGCAGTGTCGCACGGGAACTCATGTCCTCCGGGTTTTGCGTCAGATCATTTATACCTTTAAAAAAAGACGCCAGTGCGTTGTTGAGGCTCGCCTCTGAAGTTTCATTAAATACCGTTTCTAATTCCCTGAGATATTGGCTTTTTACCGATGCACTGCCAAGAGATGATGAAATATCCCTCAACCGGCTATTAATGTAATCGTCCTTATGTCTGATTATCCTGACAATGTCTACCCCTTGTCCGATTGTACCCGCATTGGTAACGAAAGGTGGCCTGGCGGCCATAATGGTTGATTGTCTGGTGTAACCTTTTGTATTTGCATTGGAAATATTGTGGGCCGTTACCAGCATGGCACGCTGGGCAGCTAATAATCCACTTAAACCAATTTGTAAATCAGAAGACATAGAACCCCCCTCTACATTTCTGTGTCGATGAAGATCTTTGGAAATTTATTGTCTTGCTTTTTTCCTGTATGCTGGTAAACAGGGTATTGATATGCGGAAGGACAAAATATTTTCATGACGTCTTCCGTAATTTCAAGTGAATAATGAATGAGAGTCATATTCGTCTGGTTTATCTCCTGCAATTCTTTGATTACGTGCTTTAGATTATCTAAACAACTGCAGATTTTTTCCCTGCAAATATTGTCTATCTTGCTTATCAACGATGTTACGGTAATATTTTTCTCTTGTATGTCATAGAACTGACAATAATGATTCACGATATTCTGCCTTTTCTCTTCAAGAAGTTGTGCGATTTCTACCTGATTCTTTTCCCGGTAAATAAGCATTTCAAGCTCAGCAATATGACCAGACACCAAGCAATGGTATTTTATTTTTGCGGTTTCAAGTAGCTCGCGATAGGTGGCAAGTAATCGGTCAAATGTTTCAATGAGCTCGTCGAACCATATATTCATGGTTGAATAACTCCCCGTGTTTCCTTCTCGCTTCTCCCGTAAGGCAGTTTGTCTTTACCCGTTTCTGATGATTCTTGCATAGAGTAAGCATGCTTTAACGCGGAAATTGTTGATGTTTCCTCAGAGAGCTCCTTCTTTCGCAGCAATTGTTCATAAATAATCGGCGCTACTCCAAAACCTCCCTTAGATGCGATGTCTTGTGAAAGGGTGGTATGCATTATTTCTGTATATGTCTCCATGCCCCCATCGTTCTCATCGCTGAGATCTGATTTTTGTATGGTTTTCCACATAGCGCTAACAACAATATTGACAAGGATCGACTCGAAATCCTGTGATATCTTTTTCAAAGCGAGATCATCTTTCTTTATGCCATCCTGCTCGCTGAGTTTTTTGACCGTTTCAAAGCAGGAAGGTTGAGAAAGTATCAAAGAATTTATGGGAAAGCAGTGTTCCATAAAAACTCCATGTTAAACGATAAAGTAATGGAAAATCTTAGCTTAAATGCCTTATATTTTTCATACACGGTTTCACATAATAATCAGTTCTGCGTGAAGAGCCCCGGCTCTTTTAATTGCCTGAAAAATAGAGATCAGATCTCTGGGGGTTACCCCCAATATATTCAGAGCACGTGCAACGTCAGCAATGGTAGCTCCTTCCTGAATAATATTTAATTTTTTTTCTGCTTCTTCTGCTTGAATTTCAGTTCTTGGCACTATTGCTGTTTGCCCCGATGAAAAAACCCCGGGTTGTGACACCTCTGGTTTTTCCGTGATGGTAATACTTAAATTCCCGTGTGCGACGGCTACTGTAGAAATTCGTACATTTTCACCTGCAACGATGGTACCTGTGCGTTCATTAATAATGACCCTGGCAATACTATCAGGTTTAACATATAATTCTTCGATGTTTGCAACAAATTGTATAACAGCAGACTCTGACTGAAATTCTCCGGGCGGAACGATAGTAACAACAGCAGCATCTATCGCCCGTGCGGCATTGGGATAGTGGGCATTAATTGCTTCTACCATACGATTTGCTGTTGTAAAATCCGGATCACGCAGAACAACGCTTAATGATTTTCCTTGCATAATAGAAAATTGAATCTCCTTTTCAACAATTGCACCATTTGAAATATATGCAGTAGTAGATATATTTTTACGAAGGCTTTGAGACTGACCTTCAACATTGTATCCGCCAATAGATAAAGGCCCCTGTGCTACCGCATAAACTTCATTATCGGCACCTTGCAGCGCTGTCTGAAGCAAAACTCCACCTTCGAGGCTTTTGGCATCTCCAATAGAAGAAACAACAACATCGAGCTTGTCTCCTGGTCGTGCAAATGCCGGAATATTTACCGTAATCATAACTGCAGCAATGTTTTTTGATAAGAAATCTGATCCGGATATTAACACCCCCAGTTTTTCAAAAATATTTACCGCCAGTTGTCTGGAAACTCTGAAAATCTGACTATCTCCACTTCCCTGAAGGCCAACAACGAGTCCATACCCGTAAAGTTGGTTATCGCGAACTCCCTTGACGTAAGCTATATCCTTGACACGTATCGCGGCATTTACAGATTTGTCGTATGGAATAAAAAATAAGAAAAATACGAGAAAAAGAATTGCTCGCGTATCCGTAAGAACCAAGTTCATAATGTGTATTATGTTTTTCATACGCTGCATTTTTTGATTGAATGAAAATTTTTAATATGATCCATTGAAAATAATTACCAAATGCCGGCATAAAGAGGTTGCATTTACTGTAGAAGCTGTACTTAAAATGGCCATACCGCCTCATAAATTCTATTCCACCATCCTCGTTTCCCTGCTCGTGTCAAAAACCCTTTTCCTTCAAGAATAATATTAGCATTAGCAATTGATGATGATTGTACGATGTTATCCACGCTAATATCAAAAGGTCTTACTATGCCAGACACCTTAATATTGTATTTTTCGCCATTAATATTAACATCGCGATTCCCTTCAATAATCAAATTTCCATTCGCTAATATTTCTGTAACAACAGCCGTGAGTTCCAAACTAAGATTACGGTTGCTTTCATATGCTCCTTTACCACTAAAACTATGATCTGTATCCGCCTTAATATTCGGCAAATAACCACTTACATCGCCAAGTGGTTTTGTAAAGAATTTTGATGTGTCAATGTTAACATTATGACTTTGTTTACTATTTGCGCTTGAATCTTCCTTGCCCGTGATTTCGGTAGATTCATTTATTTGCACGGTAACAATATCTCCTACCCCTCGGGCACGGTTGTCATTAAACAAATTTGTGTTTGTGGTAATCCGTTTTTTCCAGATTGAGTCGGCGTGAACTTTGTCGATCAATATCAAAGATTGCATGCTTATCACAAATAGTATTATAAAACAACACGGAAATATTTTTTGCTTTTTCATAAGTATGTTAATTCTTCACGCAAAGTGGGGCTAATAAGTTCAGAGGAATTCTGTCTTAAAGCATATCATTCATGATCCCTGTTAAAAAACAATCTTCACTGCAGTTGAATCCTCTACCACGCCGTATAATTCTTTATTTGAGTCAATATTTTTAACTTTGATAATTTTCCCGATACAGCCATCCTCCTTTGCCACACCTTTTGTTATTACATGAAGATTGCCTGAGTGAACAAACACCCTAATGATGTCCCCTTTTTTGATTGCAGGTGAATTGTCCACGATTTCTGGGGTGATTGGAGTGTTAGGTGCAATTGAACGCAAGGCACGTTTCCCTATAAGATCCTCCACTTTACTAAACATAGTTCTGTAGAATTTTGTTGTCTCCATTTTGCTCATCATCAGGTTGTCTAAGGTTAAAGTATCGTTTCTATCAATTTTCTTACGGGAAGTAACGATAGTCTCATATATGCGCACATGAAAGAATACGGGTACCTTCAGATACAGTTTGTCATTAATAAATATACGGACAACAAGTTGAATACTCCCTCTGTCTTTGTTTGTCTCTACTTGCATGACTTCCAGACGAATATCTTCTGCATTAGCTGGTAATAATTTATCCTGTACTGGTCTGTCAGATTCAACATTGACTTCGTCCTCAGATCGAGACAGATTCGACAAATAATATTCCTTCGCTACCCTTAAGATCTCGTCTCCACAAAGAATCGTTGATTCAACAGCAACCAATGAAAAAAGCGTGCCACCATATATTATCTCATTACTATTTAAATCAATGCCTTCATCCATAAGGCGTACCGTAAGGATATCCCTTTCAATTTTTCTGATATTGCCGGGCCAAGGGGTATTTCCTAACGGAACATTGCCAACCTTTTCCAGCAGAAACGGATTGTTGCAGGAAACGGATGCAATATCACCCAAAACTATTTGCTTCTCTGGTAAAGTTACTTTCTCTTTAAGGTCAATCTTAATTTCCTCAGCAGCAGTGGTATATACAAAAAGAAAAATTGTTGTTAACAATAATGTAAAATATTTTGGTTTCATACAAGGCTCCCTTGGTTGCTCAATATCTTTTCAGCAAAACGTTTTTCGTAGTTATCTTATTTGGAAAGAATACCATTTGATGATTGGTTTCTTGTTCTACTATGACAGGTTGTTGATGGTTGACAACATTTCATCACTGGCCTTGATTGCCCGAGAATTGATTTCGTAAGCGCGTTGTGCCGTGATAAGATTGACCAGTTCCGTAACCGTTTCAACATTGGAATTTTCCAAAGCAAACTGATAAACCTCTCCCGTCCCCTGTTGCCCTGGTACCGATACAATCGGGGAGCCAGAAGCAATAGTTTCGGCATACATATTTCTGCCAAGACTCTCCAAACCAGCCGGATTGGAAAAATTTGCCAGCATAATTTGCCCGACATTCTGAATAATGCCGTTTGAATCCTTGATAAATACGGTTCCGTCCCTTCCAATTGATATCTCTTTGGCATTCTGAATGGTAACACTTGGTGTCAATGGCAACCCCTCAGCAGTCACAATCTCGCCCTTGCTGTTCAATTCAAATGCACCGTCTCGTGTATATGCGATGGTACCATCAGGCCGGCTAATCTGAAAAAAGCCGTTACCTTCGATAGAAAGGTCTAGGGGTCGACCGGTACTTTGTTGATTTCCCTGGGAAAATACTTTGGATGTGGAAATTGGTCTTACACCACCGCCAAGCTGAATGCCCGAAGGTATCTCAAAACCCTGAGCAGATTCAGAACCAGCAATATACTTTTTGTCGTACAGGAGGTCCTGGAAATTAACCTGGCTCCTTTTGAATCCTGTAGTATTTATATTAGCCAAGTTATTTGAAACATTATCCAAAAATAATTGCTGCGCTTTCATGCCTGTAGCAGCTGTATACAAAGCTCGAATCATAATAATCTCCTTTTATGTGGCAAGTTTAATGAGTTTTTTCAGGGTATCATCAAGGGAGTCCGTCACTTTGTGGCTGAATTGATAGCCCCGCATGTTGGAAATCATGTTGACCATTTCGTCTATTGCATTTACATTTGATCTCTCCAGGTAGCGTTGCGCTATTTTAAAATCGGTTGATTCTTTTGGCTGCTGTACGGCATCTGATAATTTATAAGCACAACCGCCAATAGGTTCAAGTGCAGTTAGGTTAGGAACCGATGCGATCTTTATACTGCCAATTTCTCTGCCATCGGCAAAAACACTTCCGTTTTCTTTTATCGTAATATTTTTTGTTTTTTGCGGAACTTGAATCTCACCCTCGTGGCCTAAAAGAGGCCATCCTTCTGGGGTAACCAACTTCATGTCTCGTGACAACATAAATTGCCCTTTTCTTGTATAAGAAATCCCTGTATCTGCTTTTACGACAAAAAACCCTTCTCCTTTTATGGAAATATCAAGATCGTTACCTGTATATTCCAGGGTGCCTTGAGAAAAATCGGTGGCAATAGTATTCAGGCTACTTCCAATACCATGTGGAGCTGCAGATGTATCCTTATCCTGTAGTTGGGAAATATACGATTGAAAGACAGCAACATTTTTTTTGTATCCAACCGTATTTATATTCGCAAGATTACGTGCTATAACTGCCTGATAATCACCTTGGCTTATCATACTTGACGCCCCCGTATAAAGTCCTACTATCATATTTATCCTCCAAGTATAAATTGAATACTTAATTTCATCTTATATTTGAGCAATCTTGATACCAAACATCTGATCAAAAACTTATACCAAAATCGTTTCTTATAACATCTTTTTAATCAACATGTTCCGTTAATAAAAAAACATATTTTCAAAATTGTACTTACTAACCTTTAGAATAGATTGAATAAATATTTCATAGTCGGTAGAATAAATTTTCCTGTCGGAAAAACCACTGTTTAAAAAATTCGCACGATGTTGAAATATGAAACTGTAAAGATAGAACCTATGACTGCATAACAGTCCACAGCAACGAATCGTCGGTTACTTTGTTGTAAGAACACAGATTTTAGCCCCTGTGAACTGTTATCACTCTGCTCTTGTTATCTCTTGAGATTGACAATATCTGCCAGAACTTCATCCGCTGTTGTAATGACCTTTGTATTGAGCTGGAAACCTCTCTGCGCCGTAATCAACGATGTTAATTCGACAGCCATATCTACATTGGAACCCTCCAAAGCACCACTTCTGACTTTACCGGCTCTGCCTGAATTAGGGTTTACATAAATTGGTTCACCCGAAGTGGTTGATTGTTCATATAAGTTATCTCCAACCTTATTCAAACCATTATTATTATTGAACAAAGCCATTTTCAGAGTCGCAATGGTTTTTGTGAGACCGTTGGTGTACAATATCTTTATAACACCATCTGCATCTATAGACATATCATTATATTTTCCGTATGCATAACCATCAGCCTTTGCTGCAGCACCTGATGTACCTCTATTTTGTGTAATGCCGTTGTTCTCTCCTGATATGCCAAGGTCAAAGACCACGGACTGGTTGCTACTAATGCCGTTAAAATCAAATTGAATTGTTGTATCACCACTGGCACTAAATGTACCATCATCATTGAATGAAATACCCGTTATCGCATTATCTCCACTAACAAATGTTCCGTCACTGCTATTCATAGAGGCATTAAGATCCCATAAATTATCCATCTGCTTTGTAAATCTAAGGCTAACCAAATGCGGAGTACCCTGAGAATCATAAACTGTTGCAGTTGTAGTATAGGTAGACCCATTAAAAGAGTGATCTGACCACGTTGTTTTACCGGTATTTGAGCCTTTGTCAGCAAGATTAAGAGATAGTTTGTCACTTCCCGGGGTGTCTGCTTTAAAAACTATTTTTCCAGAAGGATCTAAACTAGCGGTGGCATCACCTGAAAACGCACTGTTTATAACACTTATAAGGTCTCCAACCGTTGTTCCGTCATTACTTGAACCATACGTAAATGTTGCAGAAATGTTGTTTCCATCTGACTTTGTTCCCGAAATAAGAATGATATCTCCATCAGAATAATCCGTTGAATTAGAATCAAGGTCGTTTAACTCCGTTGAGCTTGTTGCTGCAGTGGAGCTTTCCTGAAGACTTGTAGACATGAACAATACCTCGGCTTTTTTACTTGATGTTACACTATCCAGATTCCCAACAACGGTGACCTTAGAAGTCGCCTGACCAGAAACCGTTGCATCTTTTGAAATAACAATTTCATCGCCGTTTGAGTCCATGACCTTATAGCCTGTGCTGGGATCAATCAGAACGTTATCACTGTTTAGATCAAATGCACCGACTCTGGTAAAAAAGTTTTTGCTACCACCACTGACGACAAAAAACCCCTCACCTTCGATACCAAGGTCAAAGATTCTACCCGTAGGCTCCATATTACCAGTAGAAAAGTCAGATGAAATATTGGCAAACTTTACCCCTTTTCCTACTTGCATAGGATTACCATTGGCTCCAATCGCTATTGTTTGGCTTAACATATCGGAAAATAGCAACCTGGACGATTTATATCCGTACGTATTAATGTTTGCCAGATTATTGCCAATAATATCCAACATACTTTGATGAGCACGGATACCTGATACGCCTGTATATAATGCGCCGCTGAGACCCATAATTTAACTCCTTTCAATTATTTATTGCTTTTAAATATTGATTGAATCTTTGATACTACCGATACCTGTTCAGTAGATCACCCGCCAACTTTTATGAGATTTGAGATAGAAACAGACTTCCCATCAACCACAAAGGAAACGGTTCCGTCTTTTTCAAGTTTCACTCCTTCTACAACGCCTGCAAAGGTTTGATCTTTTTTGCTATCGCTGCTGTAAGTTATTGTTTTGCCAATAAAGGTGCTTGCCATAGTGAGTTGATCTAGTTGCAAAGAAGCTGTTCCGATACTAGTCATACTCGAAAGATATCCAGTCTGCTGTTGCTCTTGTTCAACGATGCTAAACTGTGCTAATTGCGACATAAATTCTGAATTATCCGTAGGATCTAGCGGATTCTGATTTTGCAATTGTGTTACAAAGAGTGTTAAAAATTTATCCATACTAATTTCTGAACTTATTCCCGAAGTACTTGACATAGTCATCTCTTATCTCCTTATATAATATAGTCAACCATTAAGTTTGATGTTCTTCTGCCGGATTCGTTTTTCGTTTCGTTGTTTATATTGTTTCGTTGTTCGGAACAACCATCATTATTTACTCCATGATTTTTCCCCTGATAATACTGTTGGTTCTTTGGTTCCGAATTTTCCGAATATTTTTCTTTAAAGACGATATCATGCTGAATAAATACTTCTAATTTTTGGATCTCTAAACCGCTAGCGGCTACAGACTCTTTGAGGCGATGTATATTATTTTCAATTGCAGCCCTGACTTCTGCATTCTCCACAAATATTTTTGCCTCAATTTCATCATTTTTTTCAGTAAAGTGGATTTTTACGTTGCCTAATTCCGGAGGAGTAAGGTGAACTTTTATTTCCGATCTGTCAACACGGTTCACCATACTGATTTTTTGAATG
The DNA here is from genome assembly GCF_001753675.2 of Candidatus Brocadia sapporoensis. Taxonomy (GTDB): domain Bacteria; phylum Planctomycetota; class Brocadiia; order Brocadiales; family Brocadiaceae; genus Brocadia; species Brocadia sapporoensis. The sequence goes on from NZ_MJUW02000117.1 coordinate 70,632, forward strand.
AGTTGTTCCAAAATACTGTTTTGCAGATACTCTTTACCTGCTGTCGAGCTACTATGAAATGTCTGAATTTCGTTATTTATGCGACTCTCTATCGAAAATGGTTGTCTTGTGCCGTTACCAAAAGACATTTCTACATTTTGTTGAATGTCGTTTGTACGTGCTTGTGTACCAGGAGTGGTTGTCTGAGTATCTGCAGAAAAGATATGGTTATTACGAGCCTTTTGTATTTGTGCACTATCAGGTGTATGATTTAAGGTATTTTGTTCCAACGAAAAATTACCAGAAAAACCTTCTTCATTATCAACGGGGATATTTTGTTGAGTAACGGCATCATCAATAATTTCTGATATGTCATTTCTTATTGATTTTTTTCCTGTGTCAATTAAAGCATTCACCTCCGGAACAAGGGATGTACTCATGTTTTCCAGCGGAACGTGATCGGGCTGAGATTTAAAAGATGCAAGAACTTCTTTGATATGGATTTCACTCATATCCGTATCTGTGAATCCAGGTTCTTGTATCACATCAAAAACGGATTGTCCTATATTCTGAGAATTATTATGATTTTTAAATACTTTTGCTCCATAAATATCAATCTGTTTGGGTATAGTTTCAACCGTCAGACTATCCTGGAAGGTTGTTTCTGTGTCGAATAAAAAAACAAAATTATTTCTGTTAATGAATTCCTTGTTTTGTTGTAAATCGGCTTCTTTCATTTCCTGTGCAGAAATGGGAAATGCTGAGGAATCGTTACGATCACTATGAAAAATGAAATAATTATTAATATTTAACGGATCTATCCCTATCTCATTTTTTTGTGGCAATATGGGGAAGTTGTCGAATTTTTCCTTTAAGGGATGGGATAAGTTGGAATTATTTCCTATGCTATACGACTCGCCATACACACGTGTATCTTGTATTTCAAATGGGTCTTCTTTTCCTTTGATTTCTTGTAATAATTTTATAGACTCCGGTGTTGAACTGGTACCGTTTGCTTTTTGTATCATGTACTTATCCTGTACATTTGGGCTTATTACCCGCTGTTTCAACATTTCCTGGAATGGAATAGCTTCATTTTCATCCTTATTCTCATCCCCGGTATCGGATTGAATTAAATTTATATCCGTTAACCGGGAACCGGAATTAGTAGATAACGGACAGTTCTTGCCCATCAGATTTTCTATTAAGTCATATCCGCCATATTGTTCTAAAGCCATCACTGCCATGATTGTTTCCTCTTGGATGAAATGCTGATTATTCTTATTCTTGCTTTTGCAAAAAAGCAACACATATGCCATGCATAGGTAAGACAGGAAAAACAGAACAAAAACTGCAATTGGAAATTATATAATTGTCAAATAAACAAACACTTACAAATATCTATGAAAAACTATTTAGTCTTAAAGAAATTATTTTAACTATAAAGTCAGAGTCTAAATCCGGGGTACTTTTTTCACTTAACTGTGAAATGTTTTCCCTAGTTTATATAAATTTGTGAGCAATGAATAATGGAAGCGACCTGCAAATTTTACCGAACAGATAAACTGCAAATGTATGAAATAATCTTTAAAGATATTTAATAAAAAAGCCTTACGGCAAAGACATTTATCAAGCATGTCTTCACCAGTAAGGCTATCTTTTCAACTGTTTTTGTACTACGAAGAAATAGTTACGGTTGAAGTGTTTTTGTAATTTGACTTGCTACAAACTGGGAGTAACGCCGCATAGAAAGCAAAATCAGTTTCCATCCATATAAAGCATTTTTTTGATGAGTGCTTTCAAAATATTCCTTTACGAGTTCCGCTACCTCATTTTCATTACTGTCAAATACACCATCCGCACTCCAGATAACAAGACCAGTTTCAGTTGAGATCATTCCTACTTTAACACCAAGTAATATTGGCTCGTAAGGCCGGTAATGAGTTATATTTCCAAAGATGATAGCATCTGCATCATATCGCCTTCTTAAGGTCAATACCGTATCTAAATCAATCGTTCCGCTGTTCCATATTTTCTGATCGAAGGTAAGTGTTACTCTGTTTTCCGTGGGAAATATAACTTCAAAACTCCCAAGTTTCCTCAATTCAACAGCAAATGCCTCTGTCACCTCGTCTATAATTGCCTCCCGGCCGACGTCGTACTCAAAAGGTAAAACCAACACACGATGGATTGGTGTTTTTTTAAATTCCTCCGTTTTGCCATAATTCAGGCCCGAAGAATAGTGTTGCGGGACACTTGAGCAGCCTATTGCCACCAGAATACAGCCAATAAAAATATTTGATAGATATTTCATGCATAACCCCTGTGTCGGTTTACTTAATCATTGAGCAAAGATAGTTTTTGTTTGTTTCTTTCCACAAGTTGCTCTATCTTTTTGCTAAGAAGTTCCTGTTTAGCCTTTATTGTCTCAATCTGCGCCTTTGTTAATTCAAATGTTAACTCCCTGATCTTTCTTTCGTAAGGCATTTGGCTTTCTTCAAGCTTTTTGCATATTTTTTCATTTTCAATAATCAGTTGTTGGGTAGCTTCCGTCTGCTTCTTGAATTCTTCCAGTTCTGATTCGATCAATACTTTTATTGTTTTTTCATTTTCCAGTTCTTTTTCAAGCGACTCATTTGTTTTAAGTGATATCGCCAAATCTTTTTTTAGTTGGTCAAATTGTTCAAGTAAAGACGTCCTTTTGTTTTTTCCTTCTCCAGTATCAATAACAACTGTTGGTCCACTGGATAAGTAACCACTTCCCTTTGATAGTGATACGGTTTCCTCAGAAGGAGGGTTTCTGGCACTCGAGTTGTTATCTTTAATACTCGTAGAGGAATAGCATCCTGCATTCAACAAAATGAACAAACTTAAGGAAATCAGAGGTACAATTTTTCTCATGCACATAGCCTCTGAACGTCTGAAATTACAACTTTTTATACGGGTATTATTATTAAATCTATTCATAGATACGCTAAGGAACTTAAGCTTAATACTTTTCTATTAAATAACTTAATCATACCTTTATTTACTCCAGGATAATTTATATGCATAGAATATTGACAAGTATTAGAGCAAATAAAATACCGTGTAAAAAATCAAGATACAAATGGCGTTTATGCCATAAGTAAGTTTTTAAAGGAACGTGTGACACTTAAAATATTTTCAGTACTGATGATTGCAGAACAGATGGCAACACGCTTCCCCCCTGCATGCAATACTTTATGAATATTGTTGAAGTTAATTCCACCTATAGCAACAAACGGGATAGTAGTTTCTTTTTTTACCTGTCTTAAATAATCCAAACCAACGGGCGGCTCATAGTCCTTCGTAGTAGTGGGGAAAACAGGGCCAACACCAATATAATCTGCACCCGATTGCTGTGCAATCCTGGCTTGAAAAATATTATGAGTTGAAACACCGATTATCTTGTTATGACCAAGAATTTTACGCGCCGTATTAATGTCTATATCCGATTGTCCAATATGTACGCCGTCTGCATCTACTTTTTTGGCGATTTCAATGCGGTCATTTACCATAAAAATTGTTTTTAATTCAACAGCTACTTTTTTAACTTCACGAGCCACGACAAGGAATTCGCTATCAGACATCGTTTTTTCTCGTAATTGTATGGCGTCTGCACCACCTTTGATAACGTCATACAGTACTTCTACTAAAGGTTTTTTTATGAGATTGGAACTAATAATGACATACAACTTTACATCTGAAAAAGTTTTAAAATATCCGTTTTTCAATTCCCTTATCCCCCACGTATACGTTCCAAGATAAATATATTGACACTCATTCATGGTTTGCTATAATTTGTTGCATTATTGTATTTTCAGAAAATTTTCTATCTGACATGAATTCTACCTTCCCTTTTGTTATCTCCTTGTCAAGAGAAATTGAGGACAATCAATTTTGTCGTGACTATACTGCTTTAGGAATTTTCCTGCCAACGCAATCTACCCAACAAATTGGTATGAATCTTCGGACTGAAAAAGGCTGTCATTCCTCTAACACAGATATGGGTATGTTGCCTGCATTTTTTGAAGGGAGACGTACCAAATTTATACGAGGAGACATCCCCGGCGCCTCATGTTAATCTTCGTATATCGCCTGAAAAAGGATTGATATAGTATTGTAATTTTTCAATCGAATAAATACAAGTTCGATTCTTCAACGGAGAATGTGCATCAAATGCTCCTTATTTATATACGAGAGAGATAGGTCTTAGGAAAATGTCCGACATAAGGGAACATTGTGGATTATTTGGGGTCTACGGATGCGATGACGCTGCGGAAAGAGTTTATTACGGTTTATACTCTTTACAACATCGTGGTGAAGAAAGCGCTGGAATCGCTTCAACAGATGGTAAAGACATCATTTGCTATAAAGGAATGGGACTCGTAAGTGATGCCTTAAAACCACAGACCCTCAAATCCTTAAAAAATCCTGTTGCCATTGGGCATGTTCGATATTCTACGATTGGTTCCAGCAACATTGGGAATGCACAACCATTGGTGGTGGATTATTATAAAGGAAAAGTTGCCGTTGCACATAACGGGCAGTTAACGAACGCAAAAAGACTGCGTGAAGAATTCGAGGCAAATGGTTCAATATTCCATACCACATCTGATACGGAAGTAATCGTTCATCTTATGGCAAAACCCTTGCATATGATGCAAAAAAACTTGTCTCTCCTGCTGCAGCAGTTACGCGGCTCATTTTCCCTGTTGTTTCTGACCCCAAATGAGATGGTGGGAGTGCGCGATCCTCATGGTTTCAGACCTTTGGCGCTGGGAAAATTGAATGCAGGCTATGTCCTGGCCTCTGAAACCTGTGCAATGGACCAGGTGGGCGCCGAGTACATTCGGGATGTTGCTCCGGGCGAGGCAGTTTACATAGACAAGGATGGAATCCGGAGTGAATATTATTGCCCCCAAAACCAAATCAAACCAGCCTTTTGTATTTTCGAACTGGTATACTTTGCAAGACCCGACAGCAGAATTTATGGTGAAAGCGTGCATATATTCCGTAAGAAATTGGGCGCTAAACTTGCCGAGGAGTCACGCGTAGATGCGGATGTAGTTATTTCCGTCCCCGAAGGAGGAAATTCTGCGGCAATCGGGTATTCTCATGCTTCAGGAATACCTTTGGATAGAGGATTTATTCGCAACCATTACGTAGGCAGGACATTTATTTTACCAGAGCAGGATCGTCGGCACCGCATTGTTGAGCTTAAGCTCAATGCCCTGAAAGAGACCGTGGAAGGGAAGCGGGTTATTGTGATCGATGATTCGATTGTAAGAGGGACAACATCGAAGTCACGATTTGGTTTGTTACGAAAAGCTGGGGCAAAGGAAATCCATGTCAAAATCAGTTGCCCCCCCCATCGATATCCCTGTTATTATGGGATTGACTTCCAGAAAAAAGGTGAACTTATTGCCGCGAATAGCTCATTAGAAGAAATTCGGCGATTTTTACATATCGAAAGCCTGAGCTACCTCAGCGTGGATGGCATGATGAGTTGCACGACACAACCACGGCAATCTTTCTGTAATGCCTGTTTTACCAGTAATTATCCAACCCCTGTTGATGAAGAAACAAAGAATCCCTGCGAAAAAAAATGATAGGAGCAGTAGAAAATATATCGATTAAGATAGTTTCATACTTGTATCAGACAAACAGATGCCTACAAATCTCCGATATCTCTTAAAAGGTATTGTCGGTAGAACCTTTTATATTATTCCTCAACTACCTGAACGTATTCAAATTGAAATTACAAACCGCTGTAACTATGTCTGTCATATGTGCCCCCGCGAGTCTTTTAACCTGGCTGAGAAAGACATCCCTCCAGACCTCTTCAAAAAAATAATCGATAGGCTTGAAACCGCCTATAATATCATTCTTACCGGATGGGGAGAACCTTTATTACATCCCGAACTTATGAATATGATTCTTTATACAAAAAGTAAGGGGCACCCTGTCGGTGTAACAACAAACGGTTTGTTGCTGGCTCCATTTATTGAAAAGCTTGTTGATACGGTAGATAAACTCACGGTCTCTTTGGACAGTATTGAGGAATATCCTGAGGTTACTGATGGTCATCCTTCCAATAACGTCGTTCAAAAAAATATTAAATCTTTTTTGCAGCGTCGGGGAACTATGCGAAAACCCGTTTTTACCATTCAAATAACCATGCACAACAAACTGCAATGCCTGGCAACCATAAAATTTGCCGGAGAAGTGGGTGCAGACCGTGTATATTTAGTGCGGTTAAACAATCCGCTCAGGAATAGCAGTTTTAAGAGACCGAGTTTGAAAGAGGAATTAGAAATTTATAAAGAGGCTGAAGGAATAGCCAGAAAGTATGGACTGCAAGTCGATAATAACTATACAGCGTTTGAGAACAGACTACATCGGCTTTTATATAAACAACTACGCCCTGTCATGTATCGGTTTGATACGTGTTGCCCAAAGCCCTATGACTACCTGTACGTTAATATCGATGGCAAGGCTACCCCTTGCTGCGATCTTCCCCGTTATGAGGTAGGTAATCTCTTAAATCAGAGCATAGGTGAAATCTGGAACGGCGAGAACATGCGCTATTTTCGCGAACATCAGAATGATGTATGCGGTGCTTGTGATGCATTAAGACTGAAGCACATGCATTAAAAATCTTTTATCACATGGTTATTTTCTAAAAAACAAAAGGAGACGACATGACAGTACAAAAAGCAACCAATATTAAATGGCACCCTGGAAAAATCACAAAAGACGACAGAGTTAAACTCATGAAACAAAAAGGGGTAACGATATGGCTAACCGGGCTGTCAGGCTCAGGCAAGTCAACTATTGCCGTTGAGATTGAACATGCATTGCTTGAGAACAAACATCTTGCATATATACTCGATGGCGATAACATTCGTCACGGCCTGAATAAAAACCTTGGTTTTTCACCAGAAGACCGCACGGAAAATATCCGGCGCATCGGTGAAGTCGCAAAGCTGTTTACCGATGCAAATATGATAGCTATAACGGCATTCATATCCCCATACCGGCAGGACAGAGACAATGTTAGGAAACTGCTCAAAGACGGGGAATTTATTGAAATCTACGTAAAATGTCCACTTGATGTCTGTGAACAACGGGACACGAAAGGACTTTATAAAAAGGCGCGTGCCGGAGAGGTTAAGGAATTTACCGGTATATCCGCGCCGTATGAAGAGCCTCTGCATCCCGAGCTTACAATCGATACCTCAACGATGACCGTAGATGAATCGACACGAACGGTGTTAAATTATCTTGAAGCCAGGGGGTACGTAAAGTTTTGAAGAAGCATGATTCATTGCAGGTTGAAAGTCAAACAGGTACAACCTGCGGTCATGGTGATAAAAAAAGAAGCTGGTGTCACCTGCATATTGGTGGTACCGGCTTCTCTTACCTTCTACCTCTTTATACAATGCTCAAGTTCGAATAATCGACCCTGAATGATTTTTGTAATCCTGACATCACTTTCAACGGCTGGTTCAAGCCTGTAGATTGAAGCCCTCCCACCTTACCAAAGTTTGAAGAAATAGAACACGTCCTTCTGATTCTCAAAATTTGAGCGCATCAACAGGAGGTTTTTATCTCGAAGAGTATAGTGCCTTATAGTATTACTATGAAAACGCATCCTCTGTCTTCACGTAACCATAGTTTTCTTCTGGCCCATTTGATTTTGAGATTTGGTTATGATTTTACGGTTCTGCAAATGAACCTCTTCCGTTAATAACCAGGAAATAAGCCTTCTAAAAACAATATAACCCCCAATAGTCCCTACATAAAACCAGAAACCTCCCAATCGGGAAGTAATGCTTCCACATACGATGGCAATGACAATTAAGATTACATCCAAAACGGGATGGAATGGTTCAATAACCTGCAAGTGTTTGTACGAATTTTGCCAGGGAGTCTTTTCATAGATATGTATAGGTTTTGTCTGAGGCGCCGCCTTTTTTCTTGAATCGGCTAAAGTTTGAGACGAACAGGCATCAACGCAGTGATAACATTTAATGCATTCTTTATTAATCACCTTACCATCATAGTGATAGATTTCCCGACTTACATCAATACCCTGAGGGCAATTATCTGAACAAGCCCTGCAACCTGTGCAATTCGATATGCGAGTTATTTTCTTCTGCCAGGCGCTCAAATTCATGAACGGTACAAGCATTATTGTATAGGGACAAAGGATCCTGCAAAATGCCCCCTGACCGTAAAAATAGTTGAAGACAAATGTCATGACAAATACAATAAAAATCCCCGCAACAAAAGGAATGATAAAGTCAAGTATGGTCATACCATGAGTGGCAAGTTGCATGTTAAAAGGCGAATTTACCGAGAAAAGAAGGTTATTGTTACCCGGCAAATCTGACATAGGAGAGGGTTTTTGCACATTAAAATAGAAAGAATACTCATGACGAATCCAATATAGTATAACAGGCAGTAGAAGGATAAAAAAAACAATACTACGAAACAACCAGCGAAAGCGGGTGTTGAAAAGGATATTTTTTTTCCGTATTCTTTGATATCCGGAAATATTCAATTTTCGCATTACCCAGTCTGAAAACTCTACAGCACCTCGTAAATGACATGCCCAGCCACAAAATGCCCTGCCAGGAGCGATGGTACACCCATCATAGCAGTTTTGCCCCATATTTTTACTCCGACACCATACCAAAGTGAAAAATGGAGCAGTATATAGAAGTGCACCACCATGAGAGAAAAGATTCTGCGATTTTGAAATTTTGCTTTGTGCATAAATACCTATTTTCCTATATGAAGGTATTCAAAGTAATAACGGTAATCTTTAACCTTGCTATTGTAAAAACTGTGACAATGTAGTTCTTTTAAAAGTGGTAACATAAATCTCTTGTGGACATGCTATACCCAGGACGAATTATACCCTCAGTTGCAGGGTGGCATGGACAAACTTGTTTGTCCATGCCGTTTGAATATACACATAGATTGGAAATATGTCACATAGACAAACAGAGTTTGCCCGCGCTACCCTGCAGCCAAAGATACAACGGGTATTCTTTGAGTATTTTAGACGGTTTATCCATCTCTTGTAAAGAAAATTTTCCAGTTTTTCCAATGGTTTGAAAATTCACAAGCATCCGGTTTTTTGAAAAATCCCAGAAACATTGAAGATTACTGCACTGTATAAAAGATACGGCGTTTGTCCGTATCATACGCACCCCTAAATCCCTTCTATCTAGAGAAGACTCTTATTCTCCCCTCTAAAAAGAGGGGCCGGGGGTGTGTCACAAGGCAGCAAAGGGTTCTTCTCTTACCGTATACATGAAATGCATAGGAAATTCCTTTCTGAAAAGCTAAATATCCATTCCTTTCTGCACCTCGTTTTACCGTTGTCTTAAGACGGGCGGCTTTACCTTTAAACCCTACCCTTGCCTTTTGAGCTGAGGTTCAGCCCTTTTCATTGTTCAGCGTGCCAAGCCCGTATCAATGAATAACTACTTTTATCTTACCTTTACCGTTACATCGTCTGTCAGATTTTTATATTTGAATCGCACTACTGCATTACCCGTCTTCTCTGTAGCGGTAATAGTGAACGTTGCCTGACCATTTCCATTGGTATACGCCTCTGCCGGTGAAACATTCACAAGTTTTTTACCACGCATGATCTTAATTGCCACCGGCTGGTTTCCGGACGGGAGACCGCCATTGCAGGTTAAAGTTACGGTTTTTTGCACGCTGGTTTCCCTAGTAAGTTTCAGAGATTTAGGTCTTACGTTAAGTTTTTTCGGTTTACAAGGCTCCGGAGTTGGCGATGGTGTTGGTGTCGGTGTCGGTGTGCCTGGCGCAGGTGTAACAGTTGGTGTGGGTGTCGGCGTGCCTGGGGTTGGTGTTACCGTAAGCGTTGGTATCGGTGTGCCAGGCACAGGTGTAATAGTTGGCGCTGGTGTCGGTGTATTTGGTGTTGGTGTTACAGTAGGCGTGGGTGTCGGCGTACCTGGTGTTGGTGTTACAGTAGGCGTGGGTGTCGGTGTTGCGTCTGCGCCTATCTTTGCCACAAAGGCATCGACTTTACCAGTATTGGTTCCATACATGGCATTTGCCGTTGGGAAATCGGAAGAGTCTGTATACCCCGTCACATACGCATTGCCGGCGCTGTCTACCGCCATGTCATAACCATAATCGTCACCACTCCCCCCCAGGTACGTGGAATAGGAAAGGCTTGTGCCCGATGCACCTATCTTTGTCACAAAGGCGTCGACATTACCAGTATTGGTTCCATACATGGCATTTGCCGTTGGGAAATCGGAAGAGTCTGTATACCCCGTCACATACGCATTGCCGGCGCTGTCTACCGCCATGTCATAACCATAATCGTCACCACTCCCCCCCAGGTACGTGGAATAGGAAAGGCTTGTGCCCGATGCACCTATCTTTGTCACAAAGGCGTCGACATTACCAGTATTGGTTCCATACATGGCATTTGCCGTTGGGAAATCGGAAGAGTCTGTATACCCCGTCACATACGCATTGCCGGCGCTGTCTACCGCCATGTCATAACCATAATCGTCACCACTCCCCCCCAGGTACGTGGAATAGGAAAGGCTTGTGCCCGATGCACCTATCTTTGTCACAAAGGCGTCGACATTACCAGTATTGGTTCCATACATGGCATTTGCCGTTGGGAAATCGGAAGAGTCTGTATACCCCGTCACATACGCATTGCCGGCGCTGTCTACCGCTATG
>NZ_MJUW02000118.1 GCF_001753675.2 Candidatus Brocadia sapporoensis
GGTTGCCAACCACCCCCATCGCTCCACAACCTATTAATGCCGACGCTAATGTTAACTTCCAAAATTTACCCATCGCATCCTCCTTTTTCACTTCCTCACAGTGGTATAAAATAACCAACTCTCATGCATTCAACAGAACTTCTATGAAACAAAATGTTTAATAAGCATATTCACGACCTCCTTTCTCCGGCAAATTTTTATACAGCTATGCATATTTTCCCGTGTTTTCGCATAAAACCTGGCAATACTCCTCCGTGGTATCTCTTCTTTGCTTTTCCCACACAAAAAATATTTGTATCGAAAATAGTATGCCCTGCCAAACAGATGCAGTATGTTCCCGATACTCAGTACGATAATGACATAAAAAGCCATTGGGAAAAGATATATTGCAAACGGCATCAGAAAGAGAACCGGCGATCTTTTTAACAGATAAAGTGTAGTTGACATTTTTGTCCTCACCTTCTCCAGTCACAAAGACACAATAACCTAAGATATTAGTGTCTTTGTGACATGGTTGTTTAAGGCCTTCCATTCTGAGTAATGGACAAAACCCATTTTTCCGACAACAAGGTAGTGTCTTTACTACCTGCGACATCCCGAGAACTCAGATATTTTCCTACAAGGCAAGTATCCAGGTATATCTTGCCATCGCTGAATTTGCTGTATCTGGATTTAATCAGGTCTTCCACGCTGACATCAGCCACATTTATTTTCTGGTCGTTGCTGAATTTTACGGCATGGAATACCCTTTCTATTGGCAGTGAAATATCTCCCTGAAAAAATTCTGTGAGTTCACAGAAAAATACTGGTTCATCTCTTCTCTTTACATAAAGTATCCTCTTATCGAGATCGATTGAAGTTATTTCGCCCTCAATTAAAGCATTTTTAGGATCAACCCCCAATCTCCCCTGTTCCCGTTCGCTGCAAAAACGCCGGTTGATATGTCTGCGACAAGGAGCAATGCCATTATCTTTGAAATATGAACCTTCATTGTAAACCCTCTTTGAAAAACGTTTATTGTGTAACAATACATCCTGTCACGGTCTTCTGACAATCTTGCAAACCTTCATTCATATTATCAGCCTCCCTTCACAATAACCCTAGAAGATAGAACGGCATTACATCAACTTCTTCTCGTTTTGCATTTTTTAAAAAACAAACTATATGCCAATACCTTCATTCGAAGCTCAACAACAGTGATATCAATTGGTTGTGACTTATAAAACATCGATAAATATACTTACGGAATTTTAAATAATTACGAAAATAAGTATTTATGCTTACGATATTTCGTAACAATGATGGTTGGCAATTTTATGTTTAGAAATTGCGATGTTTTAACGTAAGCATCCGAATACCACTGTCCTATTTCTACAAGGGTATGTTTCCATGAGGACTTTTTGTCACCCGCTGGCGAGGAATGAAGGGGAAGGCTTTTCCCTCTTGATTATATGTGAAAACCGCATTGGCGATACTCCGATAGTGCGTGCGAAGAACTCCGCCTGAGGTAATATCCATTTCTTCTTGGATTTCTGCCAGGAATTCTCCCGAAAGAATCGCAGGTAAACCATTCTTGACTAAGCTTGTACCTCCTTATCGACCTTTGTGATCATGAGTCAGCGTAGCCAGTTTGCTTGAAGGTGGAGTTCGTAAATCGACAAGGTTATTTCATCACATATTGCGCAGAACGGCAAATGATCCCCTATCTTTTACGACTTCCCGGATTATGCCCGTTGTCCATTTCTCAGTAAAATTTCCACATATTCAGTCATGGTATTCTTTGATATAATTGTGTACGATAAATTCCTCTTTCTTAACAACGAATGCATGACCGTGATTCAAGAGAATGAACTTTATAGAAAGGTAGCAGACGCCTGCCAGATGGGTACGGCTGAAGCATTTCATCTGCATAGCCGCATACATCGATTGCGATGGTTTGGCCGCTCTGACATATGGGTCAAACGGGACGATGAGCTGAGTTTTGGAGTGTCGGGGACCAAGTTGCGCAAACATGCTTCTGTGATACCTTTTTTAAAACAACAAGGGATCGGGGAAGTGGTGGTGATTGGCGGGGCGCATTCAAATAATGTGCTTTCCGCAGCTCAGACGCTTACAGAAAATAATATCAGAATAACCCCCTTTCTTCTCGGCCCGCCACATCGAAAACAGGGGAATGCAAAATTACTCTCGTTGTTTGTTGACGACAATGAGATCCACTGGATTTCACGCTCCCGGTGGGCAGATTGCGCAGCCCTGGCAAACAACTACGCAGAGAAAAGAAGGTCTGAAGGAATAAAGATTTTCGTTCTTCCTGAAGGGGCGCATCATCCATTAGCCGTACCAGGCGCTCTCAGCCTGCTCGTTGATATCCTTCGCAATGAAAGGGAAGCTGGTGTCCGATTCGATCATATTTTTATCGATGCCGGCACCGGGATGGTTGCACAGTCTTTGCTGGCCGGAGCCGCTGCCCTTGAGAGAAAAACAGTATTTCATATCGTGGTACTTGCAGGTTTGTTTGAGGATTTCAAATCGGGATTATCGCAGGTTATTCAATACACCGGGGAGGTCATGCAGATTTTTCCTGTTTCATTACCGGACTACCATCTGTACTATCCTGTAACCGCCAGGTCCTTTGGAAGTACCAATAGGACTATTCTTAGGGAAATACAGCGTATTGCCAGAGAGGATGGAATACTTGCCGATCCCGTGTACTCCGCCAAGCTGTTTCTTACGGCGCGGCAAACGATTACCGACAAGCGATTGGAAGGGAATATACTCATGATTCACAGCGGAGGCGGATTGGCCTTAAGTGGTTTTTTAGATCATCCCGTGTTCCATTCTACAGTTGAATAACGCCAGCAGAGAGGAGTAGGGTACCGCTAAAATCTCTATTTTCAAAAAGGGGACCAGATTGCAGCTTCCGCCGTGCTGTCGGATAAATGCGATATCCCCCGGGTTGTCTTATGCTTGAAAATCGAGCGATTAATAGCTAAAATACTTAATGAGACTATATCATAACAAAAAATTTTACCGAAGAAACAGAAAATTTCCTTCGGACAAAAGCAGACAGTATCATGTTATCTTAGAAAATAAAACCTTTGAAGGAGGTGTCGAATGATTGCAGAGATTAGTGTGATTCCTATCGGAAAGGGAATTGATCTCGCCGGCCACGTTGCCAGCATTGTCAAAATCATTGACGAAAGTGGTTTGGAGTACAAGCTCCATGCCATGGGTACGCTCGTCGAAGGGGAGAGTGACCGGGTTTTTGATCTGATCAAGAAATGTCATAACAAGATGCTGGAGTTATCGGAAAGGGTGTATACTACGGTAAAGATAGATGAGCGGAAGGACAAAAAAACAAAGATGCTCGAACATAAAGTATTGGTGGTAGAGAAGGAACTCGGAAAGAGTTTAAAGAAATAAAAATGCCCAAAACTACCGGGCGAGGATTGTGAGGGATACCGCTGTGAGACATAAGGTTTTTTTACCAGGCTTGATATGTGTGCTGTTTCTTTTATCAAACATTTTTATTAGCCATTTACTGGGGGATAATGTTATGCAATCTGCAAAAGGAAAAAAGGCCGTAATGATTATTGCCAGTAATAATTTTAGAGACGAGGAGTTATTAAAACCTAAGGAAGTTTTGGAAAAAAACGGTGTATCTGTTACTGTTTCTTCTTCCTCATTAAAAGAATCTACAGGTATGCTGGGGGCAAAAGTAAAACCCGATATCTTGTTGACCGGCATTCGTGTGGCAGATTATGATGCCATTATATTTGTTGGAGGTTCCGGTGCTAACGAATATTGGGACGATCCAACTGCCCATAAGATCGCAAATGATGCAAATAACGCAAAAAAGATTGTAGGGGCTATTTGCATTGCGCCGGTAACGCTTGCAAAGTCTGGCTTACTAAAGAATAAAAAGGCCACCACCTATTCTTCAACAGTACAAGACATAAAATCTGGTGGTGCGAACTATACTGGCGCCGATGTAGAAAGAGATGGGAACATTATTACTGCCAGTGGTCCTGCTGCAGCACAAAAATTTGGAGAGACTATTGTCAAAGCGCTCAGTCAATAGATGTATCGCTTAAAAGCACTAAGCATGAACTCAAAAAATGAAACAGCGAAGCAGCCTTTGATGAATTATCACAAGTTTATAAAGCAAAGCCGGACATGAAGAAGCATATTTTATTATCAGGGAAGCCGGGTATAGGAAAGACATCGCTAATTAAAAGGATAATACCTCTGCTAGGAATGGATGCCGGGGGATTCTTTACCGAGGAAATCCGTGTTATGGACAGACGTATGGGTTTTAGGATTGTCACGATGAAGGGTTCGGACGGTATTCTTGCTCATATTGAGTGTAATAGCAATTATAAAGTTGGCAAATATCGGGTCGATCTCGATTCTTTTGAAAAGATTGCCATACCAGCATTGGAAGATGCTATAAGGAACAAATCCATTGTAGTGATCGATGAAATTGGAACCATGGAACTCTTTTCAATAAAATTCAGGGAATTGGTAAAGAAAATCCTCAACAGCGATAAAACCCTTCTTTGTACAATCAAAGAAAGCGATGATGCCTTTACTGAAGAGATAAAAAGGCGCAATGACGTAACGCTTGTAATGGTAAATTATGACAATAGAGAGACCTTGCCGGAAACGGTATTAAAGATGTTACAGAAATAAAAATATGTTAAAGCACATCCTTCTCAATAAATACCGTAGTGTATTCCGTTAATCATTAGTGACATTTTGGTAAAAAATACAAATAAAATTCACTCTGTCAGGGCTGATTTACGAATTTCGTGTATCGATTTTGTTTTTTGACTCGTTCGGATAGATCATCATACTGCTCTTGCAACACCCGGCAACTCGGTAAAATTACGGTGTAGTGCAGTTTCAGGGAAGATCCTGTGAATGAAACCGAGCAGTTCATCCATAAGGACGAAACTCTCCAATAACAGGTAAATAGACGGCCGCTGCATACGACCGTAACAACCTGCAGCTTAAAAAGGAGACCATATAATTCTATGGCACAAAAATACCGAAAACCATACAGGTATCGATTCTCTACCACAGTATGCTGGTTTACCCTTGTTTTCCTTCTCCTGACATCATCCGTTATCCCATCCGGAATTGCCGCAGAAAATACCGTCCTCATCATCCAAAGCCAGCAAATTACGGCTTATAACGAAATGATAAAGGGTTTCGAAGACGGATGTAAGGGGAAAAATATTTCCATTCAGGCGATTTATGATCTCGAAGGAGACATAGAAGTTGGTAAAAGAATCATCGAAAACATCAAGGACAACAAACCCACGCCCAAGGTTATCTTAGCGGTAGGGGTACTTGCTGCAACTCTTGTTAAGGAACAGTTCCCTCAAGTTCCCATCATATTTTGCATGGTCATCAATTACGAGCGCTTCAATTTACAGGGAACCAATATTACAGGCATTTCCTCAGAGGCATCGCTGAAAGATCAATTTACCATACTGAAAGAGCTTATGGGACCGCATAAAAATATAGGGGTAATTTATGATCCTGTAAAAACCGGAAAAACTATCTCAGAAGCAGCCAATCTGGAAAAAATATTTCAATTCAATCTTATTAAGACAGAGGTTTCATCTGAAAAAGAGGTCGAATCCGCCTTAAAAAATATCGTTAACAAAATCGATGCCTTATGGATGATACCCGACAGTACGGTAATTACAAAAAATACCATCCGTCTTATCTCGAATATAAGCGTAGAACGCCGTCTGCCAGTATTCTGCACTTCCGAAGCCATCGTAAAAGCAGGAGCGCTGCTTTCCATTCTGCCAAATTATACCTACACAGGATTTCAGGCATCCCAACTGGCCCAAACACTCTTAAACAGCCCAACGACGACCTCATTGGGCATCAGGATGCCGGATAAATTAAAATTAACCTTAAATACCCGAACGGCAAAGTTGATCGGAATAAATCTATCATCCATTCAAACTTATCCAGATATTGTTCTCTACCCGGAATAATTTTAATTTCAGAATTCCATGTTTAGCATTCGCACGAAACTTATCCTTTTTATGAGTATGCTGATAATCATTGTCGGCACACTTAGTTGTCTGTTCTTTTTAATCCATTCAAAATGGCAACAGGAAGAAGTTCTCCAAAGATTCGGCACGTCCCTTGTCACGTTACTTGCCCAGGACAACGAAGTCAAATATGCCATACGCTCCTCACAACCTGCTTTCCTGTATATGCCCATAAAAAGGGTGCGGGAGCTTGACAGGGAAGATGAAATAAGTTACTTGCGTATATCAAATAACCATGCAGTCATGGTGGAAGAAAAATCGCCGCAGATCAACACGATTACGGAAGAAATCCCCACTATCGGGAAAAACCAACAATGTCCGGAAACGTCGCTCGGCAATTCCATTACAACCACTTCGGGAGAGGTATTTTGTGATTTTTCAGTGCCTGTCCTTGAAATACAGACCTTCTCAGAAGAGGAATTTGCCGCACAAATGTTAGGCGAAGGGAATGTGATCAGAAAAAAGGCGCAACCGATTTTAGGCTTCGTGCAAATCGGTTTATCCCATCACAAATTAGAAGAAAGGATTCATAAGATCATATGGCAAAGCATTATCCCCTTAGGGATATTTATTGTCATTGGAGGGATATTTACTACCTTCTTTCTTACCAGATACCTCGTTTCTCCGTTACGACGCATGGCGAGTATCACCCTTGATATTGCCAGAGGGGATTTCAACCGTACGGTAGAAATTCATTCCAACGATGAGATTGGGCAACTATCCACGAACTTTAACCAGATGGCCCAATCGCTCAGAGGACTATGCGATGAAAAAGAAAAGATTATGGCGCAGTTACGGGAAAATGTACAACGCCTGTCTCTTGCAAATACAGAACTGGAAGAGGCGCAAGAGCGTCTGGTGCGCACTGAAAAATTAGCTGCCATTGGAAAACTGGCATCAGGCATTGGGCATGAATTACGAAATCCCCTGGGTGTCATGAGAAACGCACTTTTTATCCTAAAAAAGAGGATAAAGGATACCGATGCGTTAACGGATAACCAAAATTTAACTCAACTGACGTATATTCTCGAGAAAGAAACAGAGAGAAGTGTGAAAATTGTTAATGACCTCCTTGCCTTTTCAAGAACGACAAAACCTACCGTATCTCTCACGAACATTCGCTCTCTTCTCGAATCTTCTCTCTCAAGACTCGAAATACCGGAAAAAATTAAAAAGGTTATGCAGTTTGAAGATCCCCTGCCCTTGCTATACGTAGACGCAACTCAAATCGAACAGGTATTTATCAACCTTGTCCAAAATGCATGCGATGCCATGCCCACGGGTGGACAATTAACGATTCACGCAGAAAAAGAAAATGACTTTTTAAATGTTACTTTCACAGACACCGGATGCGGGATACCGGACACCATAAAAGATAAAATTTTTGAACCCCTGTTCACCACAAAACCCAACGGGCTCGGATTGGGCCTGGCTGTCAGTTCTAGTATTATTCAGAGACATGGGGGATGCATTGATCTAAAGAGCAAAGACGGAGAGGGCTCCACTTTTACCGTTAAATTACCTGTTGCAATTACCTGACACGACGACACTGGCTGTGACAGAGAATATTTTCCTGGATTGTTACCAGAGGACAATAAAAATGTCGAATGAAATATCTGATAAAACCTGCATTATGATAGTCGATGACGATCTTTCCATGTTACAAACCATTGCTGTGATGCTGGAGGAAGAAGGATACGATGTCCTGACTTGCGGAGCGGGAAAAGAGGCCATTGATAAATTTCACGATGCCGTTTTTGCAGTGGTGCTGGATATCAACATGCCGGATATATCGGGACTTGAGGTCTTTGAAATTATCAAGTCGAAAAATCAATACGTTCCTATCGTCTTTCATACCGGGTATGATGAAAGAGAAAAAAGAATCGACATCCGCAGACATTTTCGGCCCCATGCCTATGTGGTAAAGGGCAGCGACCCGGAACAACTCCTCGACACGGTCGCCGGCGCAGTAGAATCGTATAAAAACATCAGAGAAAATATCAAGCTGAACGAGACCCTCAGGGAACGAAACACATTGATTGAAGAGTTCAACCGGTCTCTGGAGGACAAGGTAAAAAGACACGTAGAAGAAATCCAGAGGACATTACGTTTGAAAAGGTATGTCTCACCGCAAATTGCTGAAAGCATTATCTCGAGCGGCAGTGATAAATATCTGATGAATGCCAGAAAAATATTGACGATATGCTTTTCTGATCTAAAAGGTTTTACGGAGGCGTCTGAGCATATGGAGCCTGAGGATACCGTGAACTTATTAAACGAATATTTCGCAGAAATGACGAAAATCATTTTTAAGTATGGAGGCACCCTTGACAAATTCATCGGAGACGGAATTCTTGTCTTTTTTGGCGACCCCATCATGGTTGACAATCACGCTGAGAGGGCTGTCAGGATGGCTATTGACATGCGTGAAAAGGTTTGTGAATTGCGTAAACACTGGCTTTTACACGGATGCGACGTTGATATCTATTTTGGGATAAACACCGGATTTGCTACTGTTGGAAATATTGGCTCAGAAATCCAGATGAATTATACGGTTATAGGCCATCAGGTTAACATTGCACACAGATTGCAGGTGGAAGCAAAGCCAGGTCAAATCCTGATTACCGCACGCACCTTGTCGGAAATAAAAGACATAGTAGAAACAGAGGAAATTAAAAATGTTAAACTAAAGGGGATAAATAAGCCGGCTACCGTCTATAATATTTTGAGGTGTAAAGCATAACAAACGATATCCGCGTATATTCTTAGTGTAACATCACATGCATGTATAACGGCACACTCGTGTGCCATGTCACACTTTTTCGGATATTCAATTGAACAAATCCATAGCCTCTTATATTGTAACTATTCAGCGTACATTCGCTCACAAACCCTATGAGTGAACAAAATATTGATTCTGTAATCCCGAAGGGATGTCATGATTATAGCATATCGTTAT
>NZ_MJUW02000039.1 GCF_001753675.2 Candidatus Brocadia sapporoensis
GATATGCTATAATAATGACATCCCTTCGGGATTACAGAATCAATATTTTGTTCACTCATAGGGTTTGTGAGCGAAAGTACGCTGAATAGTTACGAAAAAATAACATAAATTTTGATGAAAAATATCTTTGGGGATAAGAGCATGGCGTATTTCGTTCATTCGTCGCTACGGGACTGATTTTATGTTATCATTAAAACACAGGCAATAAATTGCCTGCCTATTATCGTATGCCCTTAGAGGGCAAAAAAATATCGAATCATATACCCGGGGTTACCACTCTGGGTTGTAATATGTCAGCCCTTCGGGCTTTATCACAAACGATTATATTTCTGGTCACTCTTGTCCAAATTAAATTTTTAAAAAGCCGTCAAATCCCTATCTTATAAGATTTCTAGCGAATTTTGCGTAAATTGAAACGTAGATTTTAAGAAGATGCGCGGCCTTATTGGACACCAATGATTTCTCGTATGGAAATACTTCAGGTAAAAAATCTGATCAAGACCTTTGATGGGATACACGCCGTTGATAGTCTTTCCTTTGGTATTAAAAAAGGGACCATTACCGCCCTTATAGGTCCGAACGGTTCCGGTAAGACAACGACCTTCAACCTGATTACCGGGTTCCTGAAGCCAACAGCGGAAACACCTTTTTCAAAGGAAAGGATATCACACATATCGCCCCTCACAAAATCTTTAACCTCGGCATCGGAAGGACATTTCAGACGATCAGATTATTTCCGCAGATGACAGTCCTTGAGAATGTATTGCTCGGCATGAAATACCAGAAGGGTGAAAGTCTTACGGCAGCCATATTCAGGACATCGGAAATGGTGAAGGAGGAGAGGGTAAACAAAGAAAAGGCAATGGATCTGCTCAGAACCGTAGGTCTTGAGTTAAAGAGGGACGAATTTGCAGGAACCCTGTCTCATGGCCAGAGGAGGCTCCTTGAGATTGCAAGGACGCTTGGAACGGATTCCGCATTTTATCTCTTTGACGAGCCAACAGCAGGCGTCTATCCAAAGACGCTACCGATGCTTCTCGATATCATCAGGGGACTGAAATCTTCAGGGAAGACCATGCTTTTCATTGAGCATAATATGAAGGTTGTGATGGATATCTCGGACAAGATCATTGTCCTGAATTACGGCAAAAAAATAGCGGAAGGCGCGCCTGGTGAAATCCAAAAAAACGAAATAGTTCTTGAAGCCTATATGGGAAAGGGGAGAAGGGTTGTTTCTTGAGGCAAGGGGAATAAGTGTGTTTTATAACAGCGTAAGGGCCATAGAAGACGTGTCTTTTCGGGTTGATTCAGGAGAAATTGTGGCAATTGTAGGTCCTAATGGCGCCGGAAAGTCGACTGCACTGAAGGCCGTTTTTGGCTTAGTAAAGCTGCAGGCCGGAGATATTTTATTTCAGGGCGAAAGCATGAAAGGGTTGCGTCCTGATGAACCATCGGTGGGTTTATCGCCCGATTATGTGGACACAATCTTTGAAAAAATGGTAGAGATAAATAAATCCGGAACAAGCATCCTCCTCGTCGAGCAAAATGCCCGTATGGCACTGGAGATTGCTCACCGGGGCTATGTTTTTAAAATAGGCGCAATATTCCTGGAAAGCGCCGGGAAAGAGCTTCTTGAAAAAGAGGATGTAAAAAAGGTATTATGGGGTGATTGACTTTGTCGTTTTTTAATTTTCAAATGATCTGAATAGTACGGGCTGAACAATGGCTGAACAGACGATAAAATTTGATATTATTGGCATGCACTGTGTCAATTGTGCCGTGACAATAGAACGAAGGCTGAAGGATTTACAAGGGGTTAAGTCTGCACGAATTAATTTTTCCCGCACAACAGGGATTGTGACCTACGATGCAGATGTTACGAACAAGACCCAAATCGTGAAGTATATAAAAGAGATTGGCTATGCAGCCAAAGAACGGATACGGCTGGACCAAGCCGATCAGACATCCATCCAAATGGGATGGCTTATTTTCAGCATCCTGGCTTCCGTTGCTATGATGGTATTCATGTATGCACCCATGCCTGCCTCAGTGCATGACTTTATGCCGTATATTATGATGATTATTGCTACCGTGACGGTGCTGGGACCAGGGATGGATTTCTTTGTCAGCGCCTATAAGTCCATCAGGAATCTCTTTGCAAACATGGACGTGCTGGTCTCCTTGGGTGTCCTGTCTGCCTATATCTATAGCGCCTTTGCGGTTTTCGGTTCCTTTGGTACGTCAGGCCATGCGTTCTTTGAGACGGCCGTAATGCTGATCGCATTTATCCGTATCGGAAAGTATCTGGAAGAGCGGGTGAAGGGAAGGGCAAGTCACGCACTTCAGAAATTAGTGAAACTGCAGGCCGATAAGGCCCGGCTATTATCACCGGAAGGAAAGGAATCGGAGGTCAGCGCTTCCCTCCTCCAGGTTGGGGATATGGTGGTAGTCAGGGCGGGGGAAATTATACCGGTAGATGGTGAAGTGATGGAAGGCTCTTCGTCGGTGGACGAATCGATGGTAACGGGTGAGTCCATGCCCGTCTTGAAACAGAAAGGCGATGGCGTCGTGGGGGCAACCATAAATAAAACGGGTGTTTTAAGGGTAAAGACTACAAAGGTGGGTGAAGAAACGGTTTTATCTCAGATTGTCACGATGGTTGAAGACGCCCAGATGGATAAAGCCCCTATTCAGCGACATGCTGACCAAATAGCAAATATTTTTGTTCCTATAGTTGTGGGCTTATCCATAGTAACCTTTCTTTGCTGGTATTTTGTGTTTTATAACGTTGCGGGGCAGGATCCCTTTGTGTGGGCATTGAAGACGGCTATTGCCGTTGTGGTGATTGCGTGTCCATGTGCCATGGGACTTGCCACCCCGACGGCCATTATGGTAGGCAGTGGCGTAGGACTCGATCATGCTATCCTCATCAAACGTGCCAGTGCTCTTGAGGAGATCGCTCGGCTCAATGTCATAGTGTTTGATAAGACGGGTACCATCACAGAAGGACATTTTGTGGTAACTGATATTGTTTCATCGAATCAAGTTACTGAGTCCGAGCTGATTACCCTTGCGGCTGCAGGGTGCGCCTTATCGAATCACCCTCTCGCGCAATCGGTGGTTGAGGAAGGAAGAAAAAGAAATCTTCCATGGGATTTGGTTCGGGATTTTCAGGAAGAAGCGGGGGGTGGCATTATCTGTCGCTATAAGGGCAAGGATTTGCTGGTTGGAAACGAGAGGTTTTTGGTCTCTCACAGAATTAAGATAGATGCACTTCAGGGCAAATACGAAGAACTAACGGCACGTGGAAAGTCGACGATATTTATAGCATACGATGGCTTATATAGAGGACTCCTGGGCCTTATGGATAAAATAAAACAAAATGCGCGAGACGTTGTAACACAATTAAAAAAGATGAATGTACGGTCTGTCATAATGACGGGTGATAGCGATCTGGTGGCAAAGACGGTGGCCGCAGAGGTGGGCATTGACGAGTATCGTGCAAAAGTTCTGCCCGCAGAAAAGATGGAGATCATCAAGGATTTCCAGGGAAAAGGGCTGAAGGTTGGTATGGTTGGTGACGGCATCAACGACGCCCCGGCGCTTGCGCAGGCAGATGCGGGCATTGCCATTGGCGCAGGAACGGATGTCGCAAAGGAGACGGGCGATATTGTATTGATAAGGAATGATATGATGGACGTTGTGAGGGCGATTCAACTGGGCAAGAGGACATTGTCGAAAGTCAGACAAAATCTCTTTTGGGCATTTTTCTATAACGTGATTGGGATTCCCATTGCCGCTGGGATCATGTATCCATTTCTTGGCATTAGCCTGAAACCAGAATATGCCGGGCTAGCTATGGCATTTTCTTCTGTGTCGGTGGTAACCAATTCCTTATTGCTGAAAAGACGCCTCGTGTAATAAAGATTGTCAAAACCTTTCTGCCAATAGAAATATTTGACATTTCTTTTCAACCCGTTTATATTCTTTATCGTACCCGTAAATCACATAGCGCAACAAAGCCGGAATAAAATTTCCCCTGTCAAGAGGGATGAAGGGTGGTAAAACTTGCGAAAAAAAGATTTTACACGGTAATGCTTTAAATAGTCTGGATTATCGGTTAATGATTTCCATCTAATAAGGAGCGATATGGTTTACCTTTTCAGTATTTTTGAAAGTTTCGACGGTGCTATCGGGAAACTTCTCTTGTCGGCTGTTTTGGGCGGGATTGTCGGATGGGAGAGAGAGCGGCGGGGAAGGCCTGCAGGGTTGCGGACACACGTCCTGGTATGTATTGGTGCAACGTTGATGATGGTGGTGTCTGAACATATCTTTGAAAGATACAAAACATTTGACACAAATTCTGTTATACGGGTTGATCCCGCGAGGATTGCCGCTCAGGTAGTAACGGGGATCGGCTTCCTGGGTGCAGGCACGATCTTGAGATTTAAAACAGCGATACGGGGTCTGACCACTGCAGCATCATTATGGGTTATAGCGGGTATTGGGTTGGCCGTGGGAAGCGACTGTTATGTCCCTGCTATACTTACAACCACAATAACCCTTTTTGCACTCTTGCTAGGGTCTCTCTTTGAGCGCCATATTAAACGTGATACTTATAGAACACTCAAGATATGTGTCTCCAATTCCGAACCCGATTTCACATCCCTTATGGAAATATTAAAGCGAAATTCCGTGGAACTCCAGCATTATGAATTTGAACGGGATCTTATAAAGAACGAAGTTCTGTATAATATCAATGTAAAATTTAAAGACGAGGCTTTGGTTTCGAAGGTTTGCGACGAAGTCACCCGTTCGATTAAGGAGATCAGCAAGTTTGGCTGGGAATAAACTGTTTCTGATTATCTAACTACCGATCAAATAAACAGTTGACAATGCATAGTTGATTTGATATATTCCCCCCTAAACATATGAGTTAAACAATCTTTGACAGTGACTTTTAAACGCCCCTCTAAAAAGGGTGGGCAGGGGGGGTGTGTTAAGGCATTTTTACACACGTCTTAATCCTCTCTTTCTCGAGGGGAAGCTATGGTTGAAATTCCTGGAACGTCAAATAGGTCCCTTATAAACAAATCCATCTACCGATAACCGTTTTCATGGGAGATTTGATAATGATAAAGAATCTAGTATCGCCATTTAGGACGTTAACGTTAATGGCAGTATTAGTTTCTGGGGGTATATACGGTTGTTCTAAAGTTGATATGCCCGATGAAGTTATAGCCGCATATCGAAAGGCTATCCAGATTAACCCGAAAATGGCGGTCGCACACTATAACCTGGGAATAGCTTATAATGACCGCACCATGGTTGACGAGGCAATAGCAGAGCTGAAAAAAGCCACAGAGATTGATCCGGACTATAAGGATGCTCTTCTTCAACTGGGCTTGCTTTGTGTGGAGAAGGGTCTCTGGGAAGATGCAATTGCTGCATTTGAAGCAGTGATCCGATTAGATCCCAAGAATGAATTAGCGCTCGGCAAACTGGCTGATATCTATAAATCCAGAAAAATGTTTGGTGAAGCTATTCAGGAATATGAGAAGGTATTAGAAGCCAATCCTAACGATGTTGTAGTTCAATATAATTTAGGGGCTGTTTATGCTGAGAAAAACATCCCAGATGAGGCAATTAAGGCATTCAAAAAAGCTATAGAACTCAATCCGAATTATACAGACGCACATTTCGGTTTGGGTCAGATTTATTTAGACAAAAAACAATTTGATGAAGCGGTATTTGAACTGAAAAAGGCTACTGACATTAACCCAAACCACGCTCTTGCGCATTATTATCTTGGTTTGACCTACTATGCCCAACATGACAATTTAAAGGCTTCGGAGGCTTTCCGGCGGTCAAAAGAAATTGACAACAAAAATCCAAAAGTACATTATCATCTTGGCATTGTTTATGCCGACGAGAGACTGTTCGACGAGGCCATCGAAGAATTTCGTATGGTAATAAAGCTTGATCCTCGTGATGCAGAAGCGCATTACCGGCTTGGAAAGGCTTATGCAGACAAGCGGGTGCTTGCTAATGCTATAGCCACGGTTCGCAAGGCTGCAGCCGCCCATTACAACATACAGAACCCTTATTCAGACAAGAGGGCGTTAGATGAAGCGATTACATCATTGCAAAAGTCGATTGAAATAAATCCTTACAATCCATCCGTATATTTTGATCTCGGAAGCGCCTATTCACAAAGCAGAATTCTTGATGAGGCCGCAGCAGCTCTTGAAGAAACCATTAGGATTGATCCGAATTTTGCAAAGGCACACTACGGTTTAAGTATTATTTATGAACGAAAAGGAATGAAGGAAGAGGCTCAACGTGAACTTTCATCGTACAGGCAATTAACCGGTGAATGCAGGAAATAAGTTTTCATGAGAACCATCTCCTGAAGATATAATTTTTGTGCACGAAACAGTGGAGAGAATCATAGAAAAGAGGGTTAAATCCCTCTTTTTTATTTCATCATAAAAAAGTTCGTCAATTCATATGCGGGATAAGATATATGCATACCTGAAGACCCGGCAAGCAGGCGCTACCAGCAGCGAACTCGTTGAACACGTTCTGAAGATTAAAGGTGCATCGCCAGGAATCAGTGATACACTCATACAGACGGCTGCAGCAGGAGACCGCAGATTTACTGTAGATGAACACCACCGCTGGAAAATTGCAGAAAGAGGGGGAACGCCTTTCCCGGAGGCAGAGTTTGTCCTTCTTAGTTTTGTGATGGCTGACACTGCGGGAAGATCGAAAACCATTCTCGAGGTGAGTGCACAAAAACGGAAAAACGATACGATAGCAGACCGTCTTCACATCTGCATACATCCCGGTTTGTCAGTCGTATCATCTCTTCACTTGCCACCTGATTTTGCGCAGGAAATCAAAAAAGGAGTTTCCGGCGAGAAGGCTGCCTGTTCTCTCGTTCATTTCTTCGGAGAGTCCGTTTTGGTTGGCTACGACGTCCAGTCTGCCATATGTCAGATCAATAAGATATTGAATACCTTCCATAAAACGATTGAAAATCCGTTATTGTGTTTGCGCTCTCTTACGAAGAGACTCCTGCCAGCACTTCAGCAGAAATCATTAAATGATATTGCTTCATATTTTAAGCTTCCAGTGCTGGATATCCGGCGCACTGAAAAGGAGATGGATGCCATTGCCGACATCTTTTCTCGGTATAAGGATCTTTTAAAAGCGCAGGGATTCAGTACCGTGGAAGAGGCTCTGGAATTTCAACATCCTCACATTGAGTATGTCGATTTCAGTAACTATGACTTCGACAAATATTTCCTGTGGTCAATCCCCCAGAAACCTGGAGTCTATATAATGAAAGACAAACGAGGTGAAGTAATTTACCTGGGCAAGGCAAAAAATCTGAGGACGCGGGTGAGTTCTTATTTTTGGAATACGGCGGACAGGCTGCAAAAAATAACCGATATATTGCGGGATGTCCATCGCATTGAATACGAGGTTGCCGGCTCTGAACTCTCGGCAATGCTTATGGAATATCGTTTGATACAACAATACCGGCCGCGATTGAACCAGCAACTCGAAGTACATGAAAGGCCTGCCAGGTATGGAAGATTAAGGAATTTCATCGCCATCTTACCTTCGCCCACAGAAAAAAGCCTGGAACTGTTCTTTGCCAGGGAAGGACTACCTCTGGAACAATACGAAGTTTTGAAAGATGCCGCAAATCTTTCTGAAGTCGAAAGAATTTTAGACACCATGTATTATGGAGAACAGTCGGATGGCCGCTCTTCCATGCATGCGGACAGCAGGGAAAATCACCAAAAGGATCGTTTGTCTGCTCGCATGGAAAACGGGGAAATAGATATCGTGTTGAGTTGGCTAGAAGCAAATAAAGATTACGTGAATTATATCAATACAGATACCGTTTGTACAAAAGCGGCATGCATGGAACTGATAAAGGACTATATCAGAGACGAAGAAACACCCCAAAAAAAGCATTTCCGGTTAAAATGACAATTTTGTTGTGCAGGAATTTTCGTTTTATTTATGCGGTTATCAGGTGGCACGAACAAAAGAAGTTTGTCAGTGTTTAAAGGCGAAAGGGAAAGAATTCCAATACCCCTCCATAATCTCCTCCCCTCCCGTAAACCCTTATAGTTGAGCAAATTTTTTTGCTGAATAAAATGAAGAGCAAAAGACAAACTATGGCACATGATAGAGAAGGTAAGCCAAAGCGAAGAAGTCGTCCGCTGGAGATATCCGGGAGACTGGGGAGAAGGGTATAAGACAGCGTTGGTACCGGTGAAGAAAGAATTTCAGAATGTAAGATTTCCCAGCGCAGAAAAAAGGCGATGACTATTGTAAGGGATTTTTTTGACGGACCGGCATTGCCGGTTCCAATAGCATGTGATGCGGGGGTGAAATTGAAGGAGGGGCATACAGATTTTTGGGGATGAGGAGGTAAAGATTGATAATAAAGTATACTGGGTTGCCATGAACCAATTTGACCTCTTTGCGGAGGAGATCGCAACCATCTATAAGCCCCGGTAGAATATTGAAATCTTCTTCAACTGGTGGAAACGCCATCTTAAAGTGTACCATCTTATCGCAAGAAGTGAACACGGATTTATGGCGCAAATACTCGGTGGTCCTATAACCTGTCTGCTTCTTGCAATTTATTGTCACAACCATCATAAAGAGAAGGTGAGTATGAAAAGGGTCAGAGGGTTACGCATCAAAATACAAAACGGAGCCCGCAATCTCGAGACAGCTCTAACAACTCCTGCTTACCGACAGGCAGGCTACCATAATTACAAAGAACAAATATTGCATTCAGACGCAATTACTTAACCAGGCAACGCTGGTTTTTGCCAGAAGTCTGACATCAAATTTTAAAAGAAGGCATCACTTTCGTTTTTTGAAAAACTTCTGTGCTAATAAAAATAGCATGCAAGGAGGAGGTAATATAGGGATTATCCCCATGCTCAAAGAATTCACCGTTGGCGAAT
>NZ_MJUW02000111.1 GCF_001753675.2 Candidatus Brocadia sapporoensis
TCGGGATTTTCCCGTCTGCCCGTTTTCCCTATCGGCTCCTAACTATTCTGAGAAATTATTCTCTCTCACCATCCGTTTCGCTGAATAGTTACAATAATTTAATATAATCACCTGGTTTCATGCATGGTATGCAACCGATGTTTATAAAATCCTCATCAAAGGTTAAAAAAGCATCTGCCGATAATTCAATTGCCGCAGTTAGTACTGTTGCATCTGCAATGGATAGTTTTTCTGAAACCTTTATTTGAGAAATAAGCAATGCTGTATCAGAAGTAACGTCAACGATGGTTGTATTTGGGAGTGATTTAATAAGGTTAACCGCCTTTTTGGCTTTTTGTTCTTCTTTTCTTTGATAGAAAAGTGTTGCTATTTCTATCAAAGAAATACAACTCACAACACCTTCTAAAACACCCTCATGAATGAGCGCCAATACCGACAAAGACTGCTCGATTTTATCTTTTTCTCCCGGAAAAATACCCATAAAAATATTGGTATCAAGCCCGATTTTATTCACCGTTTCCATTCTGCCCTAAGTTCTCTCTGAAGAGTTACAGAATCCTTGGTAAATACATTTTTACCTAATCCAACCATTTCTTCAATAATTCCCGTTTCTTCTGGTATTCGTCTTATAACAATTTCATTTTTCCCTACCAGAATAGTTATTTTTCCTTCAATGCCTGCTTTTTCAAGTAAATCTTTAGACAGCTCCAAATTTGCATTTTTTTAAATTTTTTTTTATGATCATAAAAAGCTCTTTCTTTATTACCAGGCCAAATGCACCGTAATAAATAAAATAGGATTTAGGATTCACGGTTTAAATAAGATATTATTTGCCATAACAATGAATTTTCCCATTCTACAAAATGTTTCATACCCGTTTCAACCGGTGTATTTGGCTTGAAACCAACGAGTTGTTTTAATCTGGCAAGCTTGAGATTAACATCGCCGTAATTATTGGGGTTATCGATACCAACAACGCAATCGCCACGCATAAACGATCTTTTCGAGATATGAAAGCCGATAAACCCGGCAGCGCCGGTAACAAGGATTGTATTCATATTCTACCAAGGATGAACACAGATACCATTATTTGTCAATCGCATAAAACGGATTTTATCAAATATACTTATAATGTCCTGTCTTCGCCCCCTTGACTTCGCGGTGATGGTTCGACAGGCTCACCATGCACGGCGCAGATCCTGGACATGCCGAAGGATCCATTGAACGACAGAGGGATTCGGTTGCCGCCTTGCTGTGTTATTACACTTTCCCTGAGTTTATGCTCTTTCCCATAAAACCTCGATCAGGATTCCGGAGTAACCACAAAGATTCAAAGAACACGAAGAAAGATTTTATATGGAAAGATTGAGAGTTCACGATGGCTCGATTTCGTTTATTACAGGGTTACGGATTCGCGCTAAGTTTCAAAATATTTCATTTCTCTTCGCTGCCTTTGTATCTCTGCCTGCATGATGGATTTGTCTCACCACACGAGCATCTTATCGATAATGGTAATAATACGTTTCCGTATTTTGTTTAACCTGGTTGAGGATTGCGCCAATGATGTTTGCCTTTGATTCTTTTATTGAGTCAATTGCCCGGTTGATAGCGTCGACAGATGCCTGCCCGGATTTCACCACAAAGATGACTCCATCAACCAACGAAAGTAACGGCATTGCAGCGCTCATGGTGTCCAGAAGTGGCGGGGCATCCACGAGAACGACATCGTACCGTTGCTTCAAGATTTCAAAAAACTTTGCAAGGATCTTGAAATAGACCAGGCTATCAAATCTGGGATGTCCCGTGCCAGCAGGCAAGAGCGATAAATTCTGGTCGTGCACAGATCTTACATAAGAGAGGACTTCTTTTTCCAGCAATTTGCTCCCCGCCATACGGCTCAACCGATTGATGATCGCTGTATAATCTTCTCCAAAATAGATTCGTTTGTCCTCGTATGTCTCTACCCTGCCAGGTTCAAAGGTAAAGGTTCCGTATTTCCAGCTAAAGAGCTTCTGGAGATGTTCTTCCATCTGAAGCTTTAAGGGACCCTGCAATTGGGCATGGTTAATATATCCGGCGTTAATCAGGATGTAGCCCAGAGGCTGTCCGGTGCGTTGATTCCGCTCCAGGGCGTCTTTCAACTGATCTTCCGTAATAAAACCTCCGCGCAGGAGCATGGTTCCCAGCCGATTTTCAATGGGAAAATCTTTGCTTTGAATATGGAAGAGACGCCCGTTGTCAAACACAGCGGTCATGGATTTAACATCATTGGTAATAACAAGCTGGCCGCTTTGTTTTTTCAGAGAAATGAGAGAAAAGAGGTCGCTTATGCTGCACGAGCTTAAACTCCCTTCCCCTATTTCGTGCGAGAGAACCCCATCCAGGGCGTTCGTCAGCCCGCGTTCTTTACCATTCTGCAAGCCAAACAGGTGGTGCAGGGATGGTTGCTGCAAATCAGCGTCCACCATAACCACCCGAAGCCCTCCCTTTGCCAGCCTGATTGCTGATCTTGCAAGGATTGTGGTCTTTCCCTCACCTGCAGTTGCGCTTTCTACCATGAGGATGTGACCGGACATGCCGGATTGTGTCATGGGCAGCCGGGTGATAAGGCTGCCAGTAATATCATACCGAGCTGGATATCCCGCTCGTTTATCCTGAGCCGGAAGGGATTCACCCCATGATAACGCAAGTTGCTCGTTGTTCTTCCACGATTTATAATAAGGAAGCATTCCCAGAAGGGATAATCCCAGCCGGTGCGTGACATCTTCCGGCGTCCTTACCGTTCTGTCCATATAATCCTGAAAAAACGCGAACCCTGTACCGAAAACGAAGCCAAGCACCACGGACAGCAGAACATTTAAAAAGATCCTCGGTTTTGCAGGATTACGCGGCACCTCGGCCTCGTCTACGATACGGATATTGTTTTTTTCCATATTCCCCGTAAGGCCAATTTCTTTAGCATGCCTGAGCAAGACATCATAGATCCCCTGATCACTTTCCTCTTCCAGCCGCACCATATCATACGTAATGGTCGTTTGGGCAGGGGGAATATCTTCCGCCGGCGGAGCTTTCCCGCTTTGCTGAACCGCATCTTCTATGGCTATGATTTTATCCAGTTCCGTTTTAATTGCCTTTCTGATCGTTTGTACCTCATCGGTGATCCCCTGTTCCAGTTTTTGAATACTGGAATTTATTTCAATCATCTTCGGGTGCCTTGGGCCGTATTTCGTTGCCATCTCGGATCTCCTGGCCTTGAGCTCGGCAAGTTTGGTATGGAGGTCATTGATAACCGGACTTTCCTTGATCTCTGGTATCGAGAAAATGCTTTCGTCATCGACCGAAAATGATCCCAGTTGCTCATATTTATATTCATACATTGTCCGCTGTGATGTTCCCATCCTGATTTTCTGGTCCCTGATTTGTGTCTTAAGCCAGTCGAGCGCCTGCTCTGATACCAGATGCTGGAGCTGGGTACTTCGCGCAATAAATGCACGGGCGTGCGCGTTGGCGATCCGGGCAGATATTTCGGGTGACTTGCTGAGAAAACTCACATCGACAAGTTTCGTTGCACGGATGGGTGCAATCTGAAGCCTTGACAGATACGAATCCACCATACGAGGGTCTATCGTCACTTCTGACGAAAGAGGAGTCTGCGGGTTTTCACCATTATCTTTTCTAAAATCCTTCCAGAGGCCCAGGTCTTCAATTACTTTTTTGGCAAGGCTCCTGCTCTTTAACAACCGGTATTGTGTCTGATAATAGGCATCGTCCTTGGGGTCTACGTAGGTTGCATCCGCTATTTTATTAATAAAAGAAGACTGGCTTTCAATCATGATCTGTGTCGTTGCCTTATAGACCGGCGTGGTGAGAAATGACCAGATGGTAACGATGCTAACTATGGCAAGGAAGAATGCCACAACCGTCCACTTCCTCTTTTTTATGATATTGAGATAGTCTGTCAGATGGACTTCTTCTGAAGATAGTGTTTGCTCAGACGCAAGTCCCGTTCGTATTGGTTGATTCACGATTCCCACTCCTCCTTCTTTTCTTCTGGCTTTTCTTTGGATATACCGGCTAAGCAGTTATATCTTCGATGACTTTTACTCTCCCCAGTTTACAGGGAGTAATAGAAATTTCTCTCTATTAAAATAGCAACCATTCTGCTTTTTAAAATGATAGCGCCGATTCCTTGTGGTCAGCATCTGACAGGGGGATTTCGTCGTGAACTCAGTCGAACGATAATCCACCAGCGCCACATTTTTTGTGTGAATTACGCATCAATGCACGGGTTTTCAAAAACTAAATTCCCACGTAAGCATTAATTCCAACGCGTATCCGCGATATTTTCATATAAAATTTATCAGAAATAACGAGCGGGAACTTTAATAACATCACCCGGCACTACCGGATCGTCCATTCTGGGCTTTAATTCCTTCTCTTTCCCCGTTTCCATACGGGTTATAATTACCCGCCGCGGGGATGCCTTGTCTGTAGGTCCTCCCGCGCGGGAAATGGCCTGCCGGACGGTCAACCCCTTTTCCCAGGGAAATTCACCAGGTTTTTTTACCTCTCCGGATACAAAGATCTGCGGGGCCATGTTAACATAAATGGAGTCCCCGTTCTTTACATAAAAATTATTATAGGCGCTGTTCGCTTTGAAATCGCTTAAATCAAGCGTACAAACTTCATTTCCCGTCTCTTTTCCGGAATGGGTATGATGTTCATCCTGTAGTCCCGCATTACTCTGGGAAAACTTCTTTTTGAAGGAAACTTCACCATTCCCTTCCGTATTAAGCCGGGCATTAGCGGCGACGTCACCTCCTCGTGAAGGAGAGGAAAGAGAGGCGATTGATTGGTTATCGCCGTAGGGCGCTACAGATGTAGTCCGTACAATGGTAATAATCTGCCCTGCCTTATCGGTAAAACCCCCTGCCTGGGATATCAGTTCCAGGATGTCTGTCTTTCTTTTCAAGGCGTAACTCCCCGGTTTATTCACTGCGCCAAAGATGAATACCTTCTGGCTATTGTATTCTTTTATGCTGATATTCACATAAGGAGAAACCAGATAGCCATCCCCCAATCTTTCTTCGATAAGATTTTCAAGCCTCGAGACGGAAAGACCGTCTGCCTGAACCCGACCAATGAGGGGAAAGGTAAATGCCCCTTCCAAAGAGACCTCAGTTACACAATTCAAATCTTCATTATCCCACACCTGAATCTCAAGGACATCCTCGGGACCAATAATGTACTCCTTATCTGAAAGGTCTTTGGCTGAAAGAGAGGCAAGACCGGCACAGAAAAAAACGATAAGACCGATGCTTACCAGGAATCTCTTTTTTTCAAATACAGAAACAGGTATTCTTTTCATACAATTTTCCATTCGTTATAAAATTTTAAAACTTAAAAGATTTTCCGCCTGGCCCAAAATGATATTTTTGATAGTTTCTATCCAGATATTTATTAAACGGAAAGTCACCAGCAATATATTGAACACTTTCTACCACACCCGAATGAAAATTGAGAAGCGCCCTGGCAGGGTTAGTTTGTGTCCTATTGCAAAATTCAGACTCAATCAACTATTCAGGGCAACCCGCTCGATTTCCTGCCAAAAACTGTTATCATTTTTGAATCGCAATTCGTACATGGTGACATGATTATAAACGTCATGAATAAATTTTAACCTTTTTTCCAGTTCATCCACCAACAACCGTCTTTCCGAAAGATTCACATAAAACAGATTATCCAAAAGCTTCCGGACCATTTCCGATCTGTTTAACCTTTTCACCGAGTTAACATCATCCTTAATAAGGGAAAAAATTGTACAAAGCCGGATTCTCTTCTTGCCCCAATTCGTTATTTCTGACTTTATCGGACCATGAGAAATCCAATAGCCTTCATGATCTTTGGAGACTATGACGGATTCATCCGAAAGCACCTCCGCCTCCGGCAATGACAATTTCGAAACGATCGTTTTCCCCGCCCCTGATTCTCCGGTGAAGATAAATCCTTTTCCGTATTTGCACAATCCTGCAGCGTGTAATATAAAACTATCATCTTCATGTTTATAAAATTCATTATACAACAAGGCAAGAACACGCATGGTATTGGAAAAAGCCTGATTTCTTGGAAAAAGCACCCGAATCTCCCCATTTTCCAGACTAGAGTAATGCCACGTTTCACCTTTAAAATAAACAGATTTCCCGTTCTGAGCTATTTTTCCGTTATCCTGATATCCGATGGTTAATAAATAATCATGGTTTAGCGGATGCCGGGAAAAATAGATGTGTTCTTTCAGTTCATCTTCCATGGCTTTGTCTAAAAATGAGAGTGAGTACTGTTTTTTGCCAAACACCAATTGTAAATATCTCCGCGCGGATTCTATTCCCTGTGGCAGCGTGGCCGCTTCTTCTGATGTCCGGCTTGTTTTACTTTGTCTCCTTCTCTCCAGGCTTTGCAGGTAATTTTTTATAGTATCTCTGATAATTTCGTAATCCTCGATCGCCGGCAATTCATTCAACAGTTTTTCAAACTGCATTTTATTATGTCGGAACAGGACATCGTCGCCCTGTGATAATTCCGGATCTGTGCCCTCTAACCACTGGTTTTGTCTGTTGTATCCCCTTCTTTCAAAGCTTTTTACATACTTCCTGAGCACATCTCTGATTATTTCGTAATTATCCATTATCGGAAGCACTTTCAACAGTTTTTCAAATCCCTTTATCATCGTTTCAATTTCAATTTTTGAATATGCGTTTCCCTGTTTTGCAATAAATATTTTTTTATGTTTGCTTGCCGTCGTGCCTTCTTCTGCCGAGAGTGTTTCTTCAAAGAGTTTCTCTCCTGGTCTTAAGCCTACAAACTGTATATCTATATCTTCATATGGTCTTAGCCCATGAATTCTTATCAATTCTTCCGCCATGGTCAGAATCTGTACCGGTTCTCCCATATCAAGAACCAGGACATCCCTCCCCTTTCCAATAACGGATGCCTGCAACACGAGGGATACCGCTTCCTGGATAGTCATAAAAAATCTCTGGATATTTTTATGGGTTATCGTGATGGGACCACCATATTTCAATTGCTCAAGGAAAATAGGTATAACGCTTCCACGACTGCCTAAAACATTGCCGAATCTTACTGCGATAAAATTTGTTTCCGAACTACCATGAAACGCTGTGCAAATATATTCGGCCATTCTCTTTGTTGCGCCCATAATGCTCGTTGGCCTGACCGCTTTATCCGTAGAAATTAAGATAAACTTCTCTGCATGATGCTTTGCTGAGACCTTTACCATATTGTATGTCCCAAACATATTTGTCTTTACCGCTTCTTTGCAGTTAATTTCCATGATAGGAACATGTTTGTATGCAGCGGCATGGAATACAATATGGGGTTTAAATTTTTCGAAGATCTCGTCCACCACGTCAACATCTCTAATATCCCCGGTTATCAGAACCACTTTATCCTGTATCCTCGAATTTATTAACGTCCTGTCAAATAAATAGGGAAACAACCTCTCTAACTTATGCTTCACATTATGCAATTCAGTTTCATCAATATCCAAAAGAACAACCTTTTTTGGTTGAAAGGAACATACTTGCATTACTAATTCTGACCCAATAGACCCCCCTGCGCCTGTTATGAGAATTACCTTATTTCTTAAAAACGTATCAATTTCTTTATTGTCAATTTCTACCGTCTGTCTTCCTAAAAGATCTTCTGCTTGTATATCTTCAAGATTCTTTATATTTACCGAAGGATTATGAAGATCATAGATCCGCGGCACAATCTTTATGGTATCTATCGCCAGACTCTTCCCTAATGCGAACATCCGCCTAAGATCTTTATAATTTAAGGATGGAATGGCAATAATAAGCGCTTCAACCCCATATTTGGAAACAATATTCCCTAATTTTTCTGTCGTGCCCAATACTTTCAACCCGTGGATACATGTCCTGACCTTTTTCACATCATCATCGAGGAAGCCCACGGGATAATAATCTCCATAGCCCTGCCTTTTCATATCACGGATGATCATTTCCCCCGTATTTCCGGCACCGATGACAATCGTTTTTTTACCGTATTTTTTTCCGTTTTGCGTCCTTAT
This sequence comes from Candidatus Brocadia sapporoensis, assembly GCF_001753675.2. Classification (GTDB taxonomy): domain Bacteria; phylum Planctomycetota; class Brocadiia; order Brocadiales; family Brocadiaceae; genus Brocadia; species Brocadia sapporoensis. The sequence continues at coordinate 8,108 of NZ_MJUW02000111.1, forward strand.
ATTTTCCAAAAATAATCTTCTGGAACTCCTTAGCCCGGAGAATAAAAAAAGAAAAATAAACCAGTCTATAACAAAAATACTTCTGGGAAACTCACTTAGGGACATATCAAAAGGCAAAGCCTTCGTCACAGGAAGGTCTGATAATAAGGGAAGGGGTATCTTAAACAATATGTACAAAACACATACGGATGCCACCTGGATAATGACAACACGGATAAAATCATTCAGGCCAAAATATCTCCAGGAAATTTTATATATGCCAAAACAAACTAATGGGAGTAGTTTGATAAAAATGAAAAAAGGTAATGCGCTGAAAAATATCACCCAATATTTATCGGGAAATGAAAATTCGAAACGGATGAAAAAGGAAAGATAAAGTGAGATCGAAACAAAGAAACAATCAGACAGAATTAAAAGAAATGTCCGCTTAAATACTGTAGGATGCAGTAATTCCCCATACACACCATCATTCAACAAACGCACTTTATTTTTAGGTTGTTCCTGAGTTTTATCCATATTGTGTAAGTCGGATTCGGCAGTTACTTGAACCTACGGTCAATTAAACATCCTTCTCCCTCGATGGGGGGAGAGACAATAGTTTGAATCCTGATACGCTAACATTACTTTGTTAAAAAATATTTATGAAAAGATATTTCAAGTCAGCATTGTCCGGTTAGGAAATTGCGTAATACAGGTATCAAGAAAAACGAGAAA
>NZ_MJUW02000084.1 GCF_001753675.2 Candidatus Brocadia sapporoensis
GGGTATTACAGAAGGTCGATTTTCGCACTGCGAAAATCGTTTGCAGAATTTAGGAGGAATATAATATGAAAATAAAATACCAAATAATATGCCTTTGTTTCTTATTTGCAGTAAGCTGGGCATCTACTGTTCATGCCAAATTACATATTGTTGCAACAACCTCTGATCTGGGTGACCTGGCAAAGGAAATTGGAAAGGATAAAGTTGAAGTAACTACTATTGCAAAGCCTACGGAAGACCCCCACTTTGTTGATGCGAAACCTGGTTTTATTATGAAACTGAACAAGGCGGATATTCTTATCGAGGGAGGTTTACAATTGGAAATAGCCTGGTTGCCATCCCTGGTTTTAAGCGCTAGAAATCAGAAAATACTTCCTGGGAATCCCGGATATGTTGTTGCGTCATCTCCCGGAATTCAAATTTTAGAAGTACCCTCAGCAGTCACCCGCGCTGCCGGAGACCTCCACCCTTATGGCAACCCCCATTTTATGCTGGATCCGCTCAATGGGAAAATTGTCGCCTCCCATATTTGTGATCAACTATGTCAAATTGATGAGACAAATTGCAACGATTATCGGGACAACCTAAAGAATTTTATTCAGAGACTGGATCAAAAATTACCCGAATGGCAAAAAATGATGGAGCCCTTTCGTGGTACAAAGATTGTTGCCTATCATAAGACTTTTCCGTATTTTGCAAAGAGGTTTAATCTGAATATCGTGGGAGAGCTTGAACCAAAACCGGGGATTCCTCCTTCTCCATCCCATCTCAACACCCTTATTCCCATGATGAAAAACGAAGGGGTAAAACTTATTCTTATTGAACAATTCCGGGAACGAAAAATCCCTGAATTCGTTTCTGAACGGACAGGGGCAAAGATTGTCATTTTACCAATTATGGTCGGAGGTCAAAAAGAAGTGCAAGATTATATTGCTCTTTTTGATTATACTATTAATCAGATTGTAACGGCGCTCAAAACCAAATCTTAGTCCAACATGAATACGGAAAACTGTATTACTTTAAAAGGCGTTGCTATTGGGTATGGCAGGAATACTATCCTTAGCGATATTAATTTTTCTTTAAAAAGTGGTGAATTCGTCGTCTTATTCGGACCAAATGGATGTGGTAAAACCACCCTGTTTAAGACCATTCTGCGGATCATTCCTCCCATACAGGGAAGCATCCTCTATGGCAATGAAAATGTCCCGAGATTTGGATATGTGCCGCAGCGCAAACACTTAGACGAAATATATCCATTTACCGCAGAAGAGGTCGTGTTGATGGGTACTTTCGGACAGAGGAAACCATTTTGTCCCACTTCTAAAATCGATCGTTTATTGGTAGAACAATGCTTAAAAGATGTTGGCATGCTGGAACTCAGAAAGAATTTTTTTTCCGAGTTATCCGGGGGGCAAAAACAACGTATACTTATAGCGCGGGCGCTGGCAACAAGGCCAAATGTTTTGCTGCTTGATGAACCCATTACGGGACTTGATATCCTTGCCCAAAAAAAGATCATAGAACTTATCTCTGTACTGCACAGAAAGCACCAATTAACGATCATGATGATTACCCACGAAGTCCATTATATTCCAAGTTGGGTTAAAAAAATAATCCATATTCATCACTACAAGGTAGTGCTTGGTTCATTGGAAGAGATAATTGCTTTGTCAAGGATCGATGAAGTACCAAATCAGGAGTGACGGATGGAACAATTATTAGAGATACTTAGTCCACATTTCCTTTTACGAAACGCATTTTATGCGGGATTGATCGTGGGGTTTGTGTGTCCTCAGGTAGGCATTTTTTTTGTGCTGCGCCGTATGATTCTTATGGGTATAGCGCTGCCACAAGTGTCAAATGCAGGTGTCGCCTTTGCATTTCTTTTACATACCCTCGGGTGGCATTTTTTCCGTCATATAGAATCTGAAAAAGTAATGGCGCTAACAGGTTCAGTCTTCTTCACGCTCATTACCATCTTTGTTTTAGCCATTCTCGAGCGAAGGCGGAAAGGATTCACAGAAAACCGCATAGGATTTACCTATGCCATCGCTGGCGCGGCGGCTATCTTGTTTGTTTCCTGGAATCCTTACGGAAAATCAGAAGTACTTTCCATGCTTACCGGGGAGATTATTTCCATACCGGATATCTATCTATGGTCAATGTTTGCCATCTACGGATCAATATTTATTGTCCTCATCGGTTTTCATCGTAATTTTATCCTGGTATCATATGACATCGATATGGCAACTACCATTGGGAAAAAAGTGGTCCTGTGGGACATTATGCTTTATCTTATTATCGGTATCATTATATCCTTCGGAGTTATGACTGTTGGTCCATTGGTTATCTTTGGCTTTCTATTGATACCACCCGTTGCGGCAAGGATGATCACGCGTGGCATTCCTCTTTTCTGCATCGTTTCATCAACCGTTGGAATCGTTGCATCTTTTGTTGGTTTTTACATTTCCTATCGGTTTGACCTTCCAACCGGTCCAACCGATGTCGCCCTCCTCTGTGTAATTTTAGTGTTGCTTTATCTCGGAAAAATGCTTTTCCGATTTAAAAGATAAGTTGAATCCTGTCCATATGCGGATATAATTCGCTCTATAATAAAATTGGTAATAATATAGTTATTTGAAAATTCGTACTTTCCTATGCAAACGGCACGAAGTACGGTATAGAGAGCGGATGGTTTATCCCTCTGCACAGGCCGACTACACGGGATCGGCACTACCTTTTTTAAAAAATGCAATGCTAATAAATATTGTACGTGTGGCTTTATTTGAATCCGGATTTGTATATTCCATTTTTTCAGGTCGATTTATGAATGAAACCGTAAGGAGAAGGTATCATGGATAGTAAAAAGATTATCGGTATAACAATTCTATGTAATCTTGCGATGATGGCCCCGTTGAATTCGACTCATTGTTTTTCAAAAGAGGGGACTGCTACTGCAAAAAACAAAGATAGACCTCAAGGAGAGGCATTGTTGGGTCAACTTAAAATTGCTGATGAACAGTATAAACAGGGGGTACAATACGCCCAGTATGGCCTTTTTGATGAAGCAATAGAGATGTATAAAAAGGCGTTGGCGAGGAATCCCGATTGCCCTGATGTATACAATAAGCTTGGCGTTGCATATGCGCAAAAGGGTCAGTATGACAATGCTATTGAGTCCTTCCAAAAGGCTATTGAACAAAATCCAAAAGATGTTGAAGCTTATTACAATCTTGGTTCAGCGTATTTCGACAAAGGGGTTTTTGATAATGCCATAACGACATTTAACAAGACCATTGAAATGAATCCGGACTATCGGTCTGTTTATGCGCTGTTGGGTATCGCATATACAAAAATTGGTAAATATGATGATGCAATCCGGGTGTTAAAGAAGCGTATTGAATTAGACCCGGGTCTTGCAATTTCTTATTCAAACTTAGGTATTGTTTATTCAATGAAAGGCATGAATAAGGAAGCCCTGTCGGAATATAATAAGGCGCTGGAAATCGACCCGGGACATATAAATGCACTGTATAATATAGCCCTCTTACACGATAAAACGGGTAATGTAGACGAAGCTATCCGATACTACACCAGGGTAATTGAAATTGATGTTAGTAATGCCGATGCACAATATCGGTTAGGAAAGGACTACATGAAGAAAAAACAATATGATGATGCAATTAATGCCTTTCAGACAGCCGTAATGTCCAATCCAGACAACACTGAAATATATAACGATCTGGGAAACGCTTATAAAGCAAAAGGCATGGAGAAGGATGCCGAGGGCTACTTTTCTCTCTATAAAAAAAAGGCGAAAAAAGCAAAGTAGATACGCCGGGCTCATTATGAGCCATTCGGAACTTCCTGACTATAAAATAGTTTTGCTCCAGACGGTTTGGACTGTCCGAATTTTTAGACTCAAATAATATTTTCTGAATCGTTACTCTGAATTTCTGATCTCCACGGAGCTTTGCTCCATTTGTCCGAGATTACCAAATTGTCCTACTGCATAGAGACACAGGATTTGACAAAAAAGTATCCGGTAATAAAAGGATACGGCGGCTTATTCACTCATCTTTTCAGAAAAAAGGAAATTGCCGCCTTACAAAACGTAAGTATCCGGATAAAAAGGGGGGAGTTATTCGGGCTTCTTGGCTCAAATGGAGCCGGTAAAACCACCCTCATAAAAATCCTTTGCACCCTCGTACTTCCCACCTCGGGAACTGCGTGGATGAACGGACTGGATGTCACAAAAGATCAAAAGAAAATAAGAAAGCTCATTGGCTATGTGGTGGGTGACGAGCGGAGCTTCTATTGGAGGCTTACTGGCAGGCAAAATCTTACGTTTTTTGCAAAGCTCAACAATGTTCCCCGCCATGATGCTCAGGCAAGAATCGAGAGCCTATTGTCATTTATGGAACTTCAATATGACGCAGACAGGATGTTTAAGGATTATTCTACCGGCATGAAACAAAAATTGGCAATAGCCAGAGGACTTCTTACGGAGCCTGAAATCATTTTTATGGATGAACCGACCAACGGGATGGATCCTGTCTCCGCGCAAAAATTTCGGAAGTTGATAAAAGAAAAATTGGTTAAAACGGAGAAAAAAACGGTAATATTTGCGACGCATAACTTGCATGAAGCTGAGGAACTCTGTGACCGCATCGCTATTATCCACAAGGGAGAAGTAAAAACCGCTGGTCTTATAGGGGAGATAAAAAGAGAGTTCCATTCAGGGAAAGGGTATGTGATTGAATTAAAAGGCCCGGTGACCGGATTTCTGGAAAAGATTCCTTACATCACTTCCGCAAGGAAAGTTACCATAATACCGGACAACTCTTTTTCCGATACCACGCAGATCGAAGTTGAAATCAAGGATGGTGATAACGATATATTTCCCATAGTGAAAGAAATTGCGGATTTAGGAGGCAAGATCTGTTCCTTTTATGAAAAAGAAATCTCTTTGGGTGAACTGTTTTCTATGGTCATCGGGAGAAAATAGATAATCTTCCAGGGTCAGATATCTTCCTCTCTTTCACACTCATGTTTTTTTTTCTATTCATGCAGAAAGCGATAATCAACATTTTTCCTGATAGCTGATACTATGCTGATGAATTACAAAAACAACAAAAAGAACCGGAAGTCGCTATTATGGCTTTGTTTATAGAAAAACCTCTTGCCTTTGTCTGGAAAGATCTTATCAATGAGGTAAGCTATAAATTTGCATTCTTCATGCAAGTCTGTGGCATTCTCGTCACAACCGTGACCTTTTTCTATCTCTCAAAGCTCCTGGGAGAAGTTGGCACATCATATCTCAAGCCGTATGGGGGAGACTATTTCTCCTTCGTCCTTATTGGAGTGGCATTCTTTAACTATCTTAAGGTATCCATGGACAGTCTCTCCGCCAGCATTCGGGAAGGGCAAATGGTGGGGACACTGGAAGCCCTGCTGGTAACCCAGACAGAGATTCCAACAATTATACTCTCTTCCTCTCTTTATAGTTTCATTTTTGCCTCTTTTAAAGTGGCTGTATACTTGATATTAGGAGCCTTTTTCTTCGGCGTCGACATGGGCAATGCGAACATCATGGGTGCATTTCTTATCCTGCTTCTCACCATCGTCTCTTTCAGCAGTATTGGGATAATCTCCGCCAGTTTTGTCATGGTATTAAAAAAGGGGAATCCGGTAAACTGGCTGTTTACTAACGTCTCCGGAATTTTAGGCGGATTGTACTATCCCGTCTCTGTTCTCCCGAAATGGCTTCAAAAATTGTCTGCGATGCTACCGGTTACCTATTCCCTGGAAGGGATGAGACTGGCGTTGCTTAAGGGGAGCTCTTTAAACGCACTCCTGCCGAATATCGCAGCATTAACCGCCTTTTCGGCTGTCATGCTGCCGTTGAGTGTTTTAATATTTGGATATGCCGTTAGAAGGGCAAAGATCGACGGAACCCTGACACAGTATTAGTGCAATGTTCACCCATGATATTCCCCGGAGATTGCAGGATCAACCTTTTACGCACTCGTAGTAAATGTGAGCAAAAGGGCATTGAGTTCTTACAAGAAATCAAGTATAAGACATTAAAACATCTCAGCCAATTTCTTTGAAATCACGGTAAGGTTTTTATCCTTCGTGAGAAATTCTATCTCATTCGGATGTACCCTGAGGTCAAGAAGCATCTTCTTTATCTTTTTCCATCCAGATTCTCTTTTTTTCTCATTCGTTTCCAGATACATGTCAGAGACTAATTCTCCCAGTTTTTGTATAAGCCGAAGGTCTTTGTTTTCATAAAAATTTCTGATAACTTTTTTCTGATATTCGGTGTATCCTTTTTCACTATTTTGATCCATTGATTTATCTCTTTGTGTAATATTTTTTAAGGATAAGCAGGCATAAGATTCCGACAGGAGCGGTGACAAGTGCATAGTAAAGCGCCTTGCAGAACTTCATACCAAACGCCCCAATAGGAAATAAATAGCTCGCAAGAGTTGAAACAGGGTTAAATGCGAAAACGTGGGAATTCTCTATTCCATCAACATAAACACGGAGAATCGATTTGCTATAGGTAATAATCAAATTACGCGGCTTTGTAGACGAAAAGATGTCTGCTACTACTATTTCCGGATACACTCCATTTTTCCCGGTCAAAGGAGTGCGGAGACGGACGATCAAATCATTGTTTTGTTGTCCGATGGTAAAGTTACGGAGAGAAGGATTTTGTGAAAGAGTTACGATGCGCGCAGGCCCGCTTTGCATGGTATTTGCTGTCATCAATGCTAATTGTATAGTAAACTCAGAGGATTTTGATATTCTTTGCGTTAAATATTCCGCAGGGGTCCTTGTCATTAACCATTGATCGGGCCCAAACATAGTAGCCTTGTCATGGTAACGGTCATCGTATTTGCCCTGCCAGATCAAATCAGAAAGATGCCCTGTTTTATCGCGATAGCTTCCGTTATCAGTCAACTGGTACCAACACAGAAGTGAAGCTCCTGTTAGATTACTAAGGTCTTTTCCATGAAAAGCAAGTGCTACCTCCTGACTTGAAATTGCCCTGTCGGCAATCAATATTTCTGAAACAGAGCCTCGCCACGGTCGGTATCCTGTCTGTTCATTTCCGAAAAGAAGATGAAATCTCTTGTCCCAATTGCCAGGTCTTGTAAGAAATGAAAATATGATAGCGCTAAGAATGGTCAAGGCAGCACATCCTAAGAAAATATGTAACAGATTTCTCTTAATGCGCATGATACATTCAACCCTAAATTCCCATAAATAAAAATAGATAAATCCGAGAAATCCTCCGACGCTATTTGAGAAAACGTCGGTTAGCGAGGAACACCTGGATGGTAGAAAAATTTGCAAGATTTCAACGATATAGGATATTCCAAAACTAATTATCGTGGCTCCTGCAAGGGTTTTTAACGCATGAGCCCCTTTTACTTGTAAAGAATAGCCAGAGAAACCAAATCCGAAGGGAAGAAACAACAAGATATTGTTGAGGATATCGTAAATACTGGATGGGCGCCATTCCAAGACAAGATAACTAATTATTTTTCGGTTATCAATTCCTCTCATCGAAAACCCGAAAGGATAGAGTGTAATAATGAATATAATCAAAAGGCTAATGAGCGCTATCTTCATGCTTGCACTCATTCTACACACCTTGAAAAATACGTTATTGCGATGTGGATAATAGATCATCTGAAATCCTGGTAAAAGGCGCTGCCTATTCTTAAAATCGATTGATTCCCTTTTTTACTGTCATATAGAATGACAGCCAATGAGAATCCATTCCTTCTTAATCCAATACGTCAACATTACAGGAAAGGCGTACCCCTGCATTTCGCCGTTCTTCCGCACATGTGCGGACATCAGTTCTGGCCGCACTATCGTTCTCTTCAAAAATATCAGCTTTACTAAGGAAAAATAGTCACACAGGGCACGATACCTGGTATCTCTTTCGGGATGAGGGAATGGTCAACATGGCTGTTGTGATAATGTACGATAAGGTTGTTGCATATCACGTTAATATAATCATGAAATCTCCTGAAAATCAAGCGGTAATGGTATTTTGTCTCTTTGGTATCTGTCTTGCTTTTAGCATTTTAAATCAAGATGGATTGTTTTTAGTAACCATTTATTTTTTTTAAAAAATTCGTATGTCTACAGGTAATCGGTACGAAATAGAATGCATAGCGAGGGTAATTTAACGGTATAGGAATTTCCATTTTATTTCAACGGGTTACCGGGTGGCATGGACAAACTTGTTTGTCCATGATGTCTGAATCTATGCATGGGTTTGGGACTCTATTGCACGGACAAACAGAGTTTGTCCGTGCTACCCAACAGCCGAAGACATGACTTGTATTGTTCGGGTAGCGCGGGCAGTGTATCGCCCGCTGGTATGGGAAATTTTTAATTTTTCTGGTCTTTTTGAAGAGGAGCGAGTGTGAAATGGGCATGTACAGAAGGATCAAGGTGTTCCGGTATTGTGTCGTGGTGTCTTCCCTGTTTGTTACGTCAATGATCA
>NZ_MJUW02000017.1 GCF_001753675.2 Candidatus Brocadia sapporoensis
CTAACTATTCTGAGAAAATATTCTCTCTCACCATCAGTTTCGCTGAATAGTTACTCGGTTTTTGAAAATAAGAACGAGAGAGATTACCATCACACCCGGAGCCAGTTTTTATTTACGTGTTGGATGGGCTTCTTATCGGGTCTTTATAAAATCTCTGTTGCATTTGATACTCAAACGATGTACCTTGAGACATAATAATTGATGGTTATTGAGTTTGCTCAGCAAATATTAACGTATTGCGCTAACCATCCCAAAAATATCCCTATTCGTCGCTGTTTGCTGAGAAAGCTTAACATAAACTTAATAATTTGGGACAATACAGGTTTTTAAAAAAATTTTGCCGTTGTCGGTAATCCGTGCGAAACAAAATATGTAGCGCTTGTGGTTTGTCGTTCGGCTGAGCCCATGGCGAAGTCCTCCGCACAAACCAACCACAAGGGTCTTCGTCGTGAGCTCAGTCGAACGACCGGCGTTGCCTTATTCAAAAAGCCAAGATTGTTGCAAAAATGTTAACTTGGTGTGATTTCCCTCTGGAAAAAGGGGAGTAAGGAGGGTATGCAAATATTTATGAAATACCCGGTAGGCCAATCTTCCCCGCTTGTCCTACCCATCAAAGGGAGATGAAAAGCGCTGCCCAAGTCATCTCGTGTATTAATGCTGTACCTTGATACGGCAAGCATAACGGATGATCTGTCAGCCATTTTCAGGAAGAGAAAATATTATGGAAAACATACAACATCGTTTTCTTGCAGACATGGTGTTGAAATTTGCATCTTGTTTCTTCTGTCTCGTCAGATTTTTATTTCCGGCAGTCCTCGTGTTTAGCTGGTTTGTCGGTAATTCACACACACTTTTTTCAGACGAGACGATATATCATCAGACTACGGGATCGGTGCCTTATTACTCTCAAGCCGAAGTCTCCCCTTCGCAATCCGCTGCTAACGCACCTATCGTCATAACCGGACCAGCCTCCAGGGTAACATACGATTCGGCAACAATTCAGGGGATAGTAAATGCACGCGGGTTATCAACAACGGTATGGCTTCAATACAGAATTGTCAATGGAGCATCGAAGAGTACCGGTACAACACAAACCGTAATTGGAACAAGCGATTCAGAAATAAGTGTCAGGATAATTGAACTGCTTCCAGCCTCAACGTATTATTATCGTCTTGTGGCAAAGAACGACGCAGGCACGTCATATGGGAGAGAAATGTCATTTACAACGGTCGATATAAATTCATCAATTTCAACAGAAATAATCCCACCCAATGGTTCCGTAAAAATCAATGGTGGAAATAATTGTACAAACTCTTTAACCGTTACATTAAACCTTTCTGCTACGGACAATACCGGGGTAACAGGTTATTATCTTTCTGCAAGTGCTATACCGCCCTCACCATATTCCGTCGGCTGGAAATCGATACCTGAAACAACGGATTACAGGGAGAACGTCCCCTATACTTTCACAAACGGTGATGACAGGAACACTGTGTACGTCTGGTATAAGGATGCTTCCGGAAACATATCGGACACCGCCAGTAGTTCTGTCATCGTGGATATAACGCCGCCTGTAGTTACAATTCAGCAGCCAACTTCTGATCGCGCCTATACAACTACCAGCGAAACCATTAGTATAGGCGGAAACGCATCAGACAATTTAACGGAAATAAGCAGTATCGTGTGGACGAATAGCAGAGGAAAGAAAGAAACAGAGAGAAACACGCTCGACTGGATTATTCCCCATATCGAACTGGCCAGGGGAGATAATGTGATAACCGTAAAGGCTACGGATAGTATGGGAAATACAGGAATAGCAAAAATAACGATAACGTATACCACCGACAACAACACGCCCGTGGTAAAAACAGGCGTTGCAACGAGTGTAACCGCGGAATTGGCTACTTTGAATGGAACTGTACATGCAATGGGATTACCAACAACGGCATGGTTTCAATACGGTACGAGCAGCGGACATTACAGCAACATGTCGCCAATCCAAGATAGTGAAGATATTGAGCATGATATACCAATAGGCAACCGGATCAGCGGATTGAAATCAGGAACAACGTATTATTACCGATTGGTAGCGCAAAATAGCGCAGGTGCGACCTCTGGAACTGAAATGACGTTTACAACGCTGCCTCTGAAAGGCAAGATTTATGGGAAAGCCGTCTCCTTTGCAAAAGGAGAACCGATAGCATCTGCGAAATTACGGCTCAAGGGAACAAAGGCAAGGAAAAAGGGCTTCCATATGATATTCTCTGATGCACATGGATTTTTCACATTTGATAATTTAGACGCAGACACCTATGATATTATCGCAGCAAAAACAAATATGGAGACTGTCACCCAGACCGTAGAGCTGAAAGACGGAGAGGAAAAAAAGATGGAGATTACCTTAAAAAGCAGAGAAGAAGATAAAAAAGAAGTAAAAGATTCCACCGGCGATTAACAGAAAACAAACTAGCCTTTACAAACGGTGATGAGAAAGAATATGCGTGTTTGGTCTCTGTATATTCAACAGATACAAACCGTTCCTTCTTTTTTAAGGAGTTTATCTCTTGCAGGAACTATCTTGCGAAGTTTTCTTCTCGTTGTAAAAAGCAAAACAGGCATTTGTGTGGTACACCTTTTTGTTCAAATTGAGTTTTTAAAGAAGAACCCTGATTGGATACAAAAGAGTTGGTAGATAAAACTCATGAACCAATAAAGGGCTCAAGGTAGAACAAGATTTTATAGGGCGACACAAAAGATGTCAATCCAGAATGTCATACCAGGGGTCTTCTAGCCAGGAGCTATTTGTTTCCATGCTTTTTTGTTACCTGGAGCGGGGCAGGTGATATTTTTTAATTTAATTGTATAGGATTCTCATTTTATTTAAGCGGGTTATAGGGTGGCATGGACAAACTTGTTTGTCCATGTTGTTTTTGAATATATCACACGGACAAACTCCCCGGCTGGGTCAAGATAAAAAAGGAACTCGTGGTCTGGAGAAATTACAGGTAACGATTCAGGATATCGCAAAAACCCTGAAGGAGATCAAGAAGTCCTCAATCAATACCGCTGATCAGGGTTGTGTGAAAGCGAAAGGACGTCAGGGAACCCATGCCTCATAATAATGCTCAAATGGTAGTTGACAAAAAGCATGGCTTGATTGTCTCAAGCGAGGTGGCAAGTGAAAATAACGATCTCAATCAATTCCACCGCCAGATCAGACAAGCCAGCGAGGTCATAGGAGATAAACCCAAGGTAGTCTGTAGTGACTCTGGATATTATAGCCTTGAGGACCTCAATCAGGTGGAAGAAGACAGTATGGTTGTCATGCCTATACAAAAACAAGCACAAAAGGAGAATGGCAATCCACCCATAAAACCATTTGTCAAAGGGCAATTCCGGTATGATTCTTCCCAAGGCGAATATGGTTGTCCCGGAGGAAAGAGATTCTCGTATTATTCGGCTAAAGCCCGTGAAATGACTTATAAGGCAAACGGCAAAGATTGCCGGAAATGTCCTCATTTCTGCGTTTGCACCTCTTCGCGGCAAGGAAGAAGAATTACCAGCATGAGAGAGGAACCACTCAAGAAGCGTCTTGAAGCTATTTCGTGTCTGAACGAAAACATCTTATTTTTGAAAAGTATCAGGGCGATTTTACGCTTACTAAAATCGTTTCATAAAATTTGATGTTAGACTTCTGGCAGGAATAAGTATTTCTTACTCATTTCCCTTCATTTTAGACTTGTCTGGAGATAGTATCTCCCTTGCCATGCTGCTTCTTGTAGTTTTTAAGCTGCCTTTCTTACCACTACCTTATTGGTTTTATTGATGGTCTCCTCATCCAATAAACTTACATTGTCCTTGATACCCTGCCTTGAAAATCTCTTGCCCTCTCCAAACGTCGTCTCTACCCCAAGAATCTGCCTGATTGGCGATTGTACCGCAGAAATGGGTATGATGCCAAACTCCTGTTGCTGCTCAAATACTTCGATTGACTCAGTACAGGTCTCTTTCTCGTCTTCTATCGAATGTCTTTTCCTTCTCCACTTTGTATTATCTGCCTTCGGCTGGTTTTCGTTCAAACACTAATCAATGAATCTGTTTGAAGAGCCGTGTGCAGTAATTCTGCCGTTTACTCGACCCCTGTTTATAAGTCTTCGCCCAAAAATGGCGTATTCTCTACATTATAAAACAGGGTATTCTCCTTGTACTTTTATCTTGCCTTTAATACCAGCCAAAGGATTTTTATTGTGCAAATCTCTTTGACTTTTTTATAAATACTTTTATAATGATTTTTTTATGATACATTATTTACCTATACTAATATTATTTATTGTTGCTGTAGGATTTGCTGTTACCAATATCGGGCTTTCGGCGATTTTGGGAAGACGCAAACCCACCGCAGAAAAACTCTCACCGTATGAGTGCGGTATTAATCCGGTGGGTTCGGCACGGGAACGTTTTTCGGTAAAGTTTTATCTTATTGCCATGTTGTTTGTTATTTTTGATATTGAAGTGGTCTTTCTTTACCCCTGGGCGGTGGCATTTAAGTCGCTTAGTCTCTTTGGTTTTATTGAAATGCTTATCTTTCTTGGCATACTCCTCATTTGTTATTTTTATATCTGGAAAAGAGGGGGGTTGGAATGGGATTAGAAAGTCACCTCGGTGACAATATTCTTACAACAACCTTAACCACCATGATAAACTGGGCGCGCGAGTCTTCTCTCTGGCCAATGCCGTTCGGGCTGGCCTGCTGTGCCATAGAAATGATGGCGGTAGTTGCGCCCCGCTATGATCTTGCGCGGTTTGGCGCAGAGGTCTTTCGCTTTTCACCACGGCAATCAGATCTGATGATTGTCGCTGGCACGCTTACTTACAAGATGGCGTCCGTGGCGAGAAAAATTTACGACCAGATGCCGGAGCCGAAGTGGGTTATTGCAATGGGTGCATGTGCAGTCTCTGGCGGCGTATACAATACCTACAGCGTTGTTCAGGGTCTTGACCAGGTTTTACCCGTAGATGTGTATCTTCCCGGATGTCCGCCCAGACCGGAGGCGTTGATCCATGCCATTATGGAAATACAAAAAAAGATTAAAAAGGAATCGTTGTAAATGCCCATGAAAAATGAAGACCTGGCCGCATTAATAAAAACAAAATTTCCTGAAGCAATTATGAGCATAGCTTCATTTCGGAACGAATTGACGCTTACCGTGAAAAAAGACGCTGTTGCCGAAATTGCGCAATTTCTTAAGAAAAACGAAGCCCTCGATTTTAATTTTTTGTCTGATCTGTGTGGAGTTGACCGGATTGAAACGGATAATGTTTTTGATGTGGTATACCACCTCTATTCTCTTTCAAAAAATCACCGTCTGCGTCTTAAGGCGTCTGTCTCACCAGACGCGCCAAGCCTGCCAACAGTAACCGGTGTCTGGAAGACGGCAAATTGGCATGAAAGGGAGACCTACGATATGTTTGGTATTACGTTTGAGGGGCATCCTGATTTGAGAAAAATTCTTACTCCGGAAGACTTTGAAGGACATCCATTACGAAAAGATTATCCCCTGGACGGAAGACAGCCAGCCACGCTCCGGGATATTTATCGAAAGGATGAAGCGTGACAGAGGCGTCAACAACCACAACTACGACCCATTTGATGACAATCAATATGGGTCCGCAACATCCCAGCACACACGGCGTTTTGAGGCTTTTGTTGGAACTGGACGGCGAGACGATCACAAAGGCAGTGCCGCATGTCGGATTCCTCCACCGGGGTGTGGAAAAGCTTGCGGAATACAGAACGTATCATCAGTGTATCCCCCTCACCGACCGGCTGGATTATGTTGCCCCTTTTTCAAATAATTTGGCGTACGCCCTTACCGTTGAGAAACTGCTCGGCATTGAAATTCCTGAAAGGGCACAACACATTCGCGTACTTCTTTGCGAACTCACGAGGATTGCTTCCCACCTGCTGTGGCTTGCGACTCATGCGCTGGATATCGGCGCCATGACCGTATTCTTCTATTGTTTCAGAGAGCGTGAGGCAATCTATGACATCTTTGAGATGGTGTCGGGGGCGCGGATGCATACCTCCTATATTCGGGTGGGTGGCGTATCGCGGGACTTGCCCGGTGGGTTTGCTGAGAGAACTCATAAATTTGTTATGGAATTTCCTTCCCGGCTCAACGAATACGAGACACTCCTTACGGAAAACCCTATATGGAAAAAACGCACGGTTGACGTGGGCATTATTTCTGCAGAAGACGCCATCGATTATGGGCTCAGTGGCCCGAGTTTGCGGGGATCGGGAGTCAACTGGGATATCAGAAAGGCGGAACCCTATTCCCAATATGATAAATACCAATTTGTGGTCCCGCTGGGTAAGAACGGCGACGTATATGACCGATATCGGATACGAATTGAAGAGATGCATCAGAGCAACGGGATCGTTCAGCAGGCGCTCAATATCCTTCCCAAGGGAGATTATCTGGCCAGGATACCGAACGTCACTCTGCCGCCGAAAGAAGACGTTGAAACGATCATGGAGTCGATGATCACTCATTTTAAACTGATTACGGATGGTATTCATCCGCCAAAGGGTGAGGTTTATGCCAGCATTGAAGCGCCGAAAGGCGAGTTAGGCTTTTATCTGGTCAGCGATGGCTCCAGCCATCCTTACCGTCTTAAGATACGGCCGCCTTCGTTTGTCAATCTCGAGGCGTTGCCGAAGATGATAGAAGGTCGTATGCTTCCTGATGTTGTCGCGACAATTGGAAGTCTTGACATCGTTTTGGGAGAAATTGATCGTTAAAATTTGAATATCACGATGATATAGTAAAAATGAATACCGCAAAAGAACAAGTTGCGCAAGGCAATACGGTAGATTTTTCAAAGATAGAAAAGATACTGGGAAAATATAAAAACGCAAGAGGGGCAGTAATTCCCATTTTGCAGATGGTACAGACGGAATATGGTTATCTGCCGGAACCAGTTATCGATCGTATTTCAGAAAGATTGCATGTTAGTGTTCATGAAATAATCGGGGTTGCTACTTTTTATGCTCAGTTTCATTTAAAACCGCGCGGACAGCACATCATTAAGGTGTGTTGCGGGACTGCATGCCATATAAAAGGAGCAAAAAAGGTCATGGAGAAACTGAGCGAAACATTAGAGGTTCCCACAGGTATGACAACAAAGGATAACGCATTCACGCTGGAGGAAGTTGCCTGTCTGGGCGCATGTTCACTGGCGCCTGTTATGATGGTGGATGAAGATCTCCATGGAAAACTAGCGCCGGATACGGTTGCTACGGTCATAAAAGAGATAAAAGAAGCGGGAATTCCCAAGTAATTTTTATGAATAGTAATGAAATGATAATTCAGCAACAAAAACCCAATCCGCAAAAACCACAAATACTTATCGGTATGGCCTCTTGTGGTTTGGGTGCTGGTGCAAGAAATGTGCTGAAAAGTATCGAACACGAGCTGGAAAGACAAAAGCTCGATGCGGATATAGTACATACAGGTTGTATTGGTATGTGCGCATACGAGGTGCTTATGGACGTGATCTTCCCCGGCCGCACGCGTGTTACTTACGGAAATGTAAAAGCAACAATGATTCCACAAATCCTAGAAGAACACGTGGGAAGGGGAGAGGCAGTAAAGAAATACGTTATGTCACAGATGTACCTGGACGACAAGACAGTCATTCCTTATGAAGGGTTACCCTTTTTTGATGATCTGGAGATGAATAGAGGTCAAAAAAAATATATCCTCAGGAATTGCGGATATATTGACCCCGATAGCATCAATGAATATATTGAGCGGGGCGGATACACGGCTCTTGAAAAAGCCCTCAAGTCCATGACACCTAAAGCGATAATTGACGAAATAAGCAAATCAGGTCTCAGGGGCCGTGGTGGTGGTGGTTTTCCAACAGGTGAAAAGTGGGCATCCTGTGCCAAGTATTCTGCTGACGAAAAATTTGTCGTGTGCAATGCCGATGAGGGCGATCCGGGCGCCTTCATGGACAGGAGTCTTTTGGAAGGAGACCCTCACGCTGTTTTAGAGGGTATGATTATTGCCGGGTATGCTATTAATGCCACGGCTGGTTACATCTACATTCGTGCCGAATACCCTCTGGCAGTCAAAAGGCTAAAACATACTATTGAAGAGGCAAAAAAGCATGGTTTTCTGGGACAAAACATATTAAAAACCGGATACAGCATGGAAATGTATATAAAAGAGGGGGCAGGTGCCTTTGTCTGCGGTGAATCAACTGCATTACAAAACTCTATTGAAGGCAAACGAGGTATGCCCCACACGAGGCCGCCGCAATCTGTAGAGGCCGGCCTATGGCATAAACCTACGTGTTTGAATAATGTAGAGACCTTTGCTAACGTACCATTTATTATAAATCAGGGTGCGAATTGGTATACCAGAATTGGTACAGAAAAGAGCAAGGGAACAAAAATCTTCTCCCTGACCGGAAAGATAAAAAATGCTGGTCTTGTTGAGGTTCCTATGGGTACAACGATCAGACAAATTGTCTTCGATATGGGCGGCGGAATTCCAAAAAGAAAAAAATTTAAGGCGGTGCAAATCGGAGGTCCGTCTGGTGGTTGTCTTCCTGAATCCCTGCTGGATTCACCCATAGATTACGAATCGCTTGTCGGGGCAGGTGCAATGATGGGCTCAGGAAGTTTTGTGGTTGTTGACGAGACTACCTGCATGGTAGAGATGGCCAGATTCTTTATGAATTTTTGTGCTAATGAATCATGCGGAAAATGCCCACCCTGCCGGATTGGCACTACCCTTATCCTGGAAATCCTCACCCGTATTACCATGGGACAAGGTGAAGATAAAGATTTAGAGATACTGGAACAGATGGGTGACGAGATGAAGGTGATGTCTCTTTGCGGTCTTGGTCAATCAGCCCCAAATCCGGTAAAATCTACCATCCGGTATTTTCGGGATGAATATGTAGCACATATCCGTGATAAAATTTGCCCAACGGCCACGTGTGTTGCCCTCCACAAGTATGAGGTGATCCCGGAAAAATGCACCAGGTGTCAGGCATGTATTCGTAATTGTCCGGTTAAGGCAATCAGCGGCAGTGCTGCGGAAACTGCTTTCATTCATAAAGAAAAATGTATCAAGTGCAATCTTTGTTACGAAAAATGTAATTTTCTGGCAATAAAATAAAATGAATATCGTACAACTGGTTATAGATGACAAACCTATCAGCGCTCCGGAAGGCACGAATGTTTTCCATGCAGCGATGAACAACGGCATTTACATTCCGGGACTGTGCTATCATCCGAAACTCTCACAATTCGGGGGCTGCAGGCTTTGCTTTGTTGAGATCACGGAACGGAAAAGGACTGGTCACCGTTTTGCCTGTGCTCATCCCGTGTCAGAAGGAATGGTGGTGAAAGTGAATACTCCAAGAGTCGTTCGATACCGCAAGTCGGTTATGGAGTATTTACTGGCGCATCACGAACTCTCCTGTCCTACCTGCGACAAGTCGGGAGAATGCGGACTTCAGAACATTACTTATGAACTAAATTTGGCTCCCGGCAGATTCAGGACGGTAAGAATGCACTATCCGGTGATCCGGGATAACCCTGTATTGGAACTGAACCGCAACCGATGTGTTTTGTGCGGCCGCTGTGTAAGCACCTGTAAGGAAATTGAAGGATTGAGCGCCATTGATTTTCAGAACCGCGGTTTTAAAACGGTAGTCGGTACCGCCTTTGATCGGCCACTGGAGTGCAGTTTCTGCGGCGGCTGCGTTGCTGTGTGCCCGACCGGCGCATGGCAGGACAGAACCTTAGGGTTCAGAGGCAGAGCATGGGAATTTACCAGTACGCCTACGATTTGTCCTTACTGTTCTGTTGGATGCACGGTTGTTGTTGATACAAAAGCAGGGAACGTACGGCGGATCGTATCCAATGATCGCTTGGGAATAAATGAAGGCAATCTCTGCGTTAAGGGAAGGTTTGGCCACGAATTTATCCACTCTCCTGAACGGTTGAAAACTCCGTTAATCAGGCGCAACGGTGAATTCTCTCCGGCAACCTGGAATGACGCTCTTGACTATGTATCGAAACGGTTCCAGGAAATTATCCAGAAATATGGGGGAACATCGATTGGTGGGATTGGTTCTGAAAGGTGTACCAATGAAGACAATTACCTCTTTCAAAAATTCTGCAGAGCTGTCCTGGGTACGAACGTTATCGACAATATATCGAATATGAAATCGCCCTATCTCAACCGGCTGATTTATCAATCGGTGGTGAATGGAATTGCGACGCCGTTTCTCCGAGAACTAGAACAGGCAAATACTCTCTTCTTCTTTGGCGCTGATGTAACAGAGGCACATCCCGTGATCGGCAGTATGGCCAGAAAAGCTATTAGGTTGAACAATGCGAATCTCGTCATCGCAAATGTCAGAGACGTCCAGTTCAATAGCAACGCCAAAAACGATGTTCGATTGTTCTATACGTTAGGAAGCCAGATCATCCTCATAAATGCCCTGATGAAAGTTATCATCGAGGAAGGTTTGGTTGATGAAAAGAAGGCAGAAGCGGCGACAAACCATTTTCACGAATTGTGCTCCGCGTTGAATATGGTTACGGTCAGCGAGGCGTCTCAGCAAACAGGCGTCCCTGAGGAAACTATCAGAAATGCGGCGCGAATATTAGCAAAACCGGGAAGATGCCATATTATCTGCGGTAAGGACATTGAAGAGGACCCGTCCGGTGAAGTCGCTGTAAAAGCCTTGTTGAACCTCTGTGCCCTGCTCAATATCCTTGGAAACAATGAAGACAAACGGGCTTCGGTTTTGTTCTCAAGATCTCATAATAATTCTCAGGGTGTAAATGATATGGGGGTTGTTCCCGAATTCCTCCCCGGGTATCTTGATTTAAATGATGCATCCCATAGGGAAAGGGTCAAAAAGATATGGGGAAGGAAACTGCCGGAGCATGTGGTGAAGGAAGATTCTGTAAATGTTATTGATCTTATGCTCAATGGCAAAGTAAAAGCATTGTACGTTATAGGAGAAAATCCTGTCATGACCTACCCGTATGGAAAAGACGTTCGGGAGGCATGCAAAAAGCTCGATTTCCTGGTTGTTCAGGATGCTTTTCTGACGGAAACGGCGCAAATGGCAGACGTTGTCCTTCCGACAGCAATCTTTGCTGAGAAGGAAGGAACCTTTACCAATATGGGGATGACCGTGCAGCGGCTGAACAGGGCACTCCAACCCGCGGGAGAAGCAAGGCAGGACTGGGAAATTCTCTGTGAACTTGCGAAAAAGATGGGATATTCTTTTTCTTATCTTTCTGTGAAGGAGGTTTTGCAGGAAATTGGAAGCTTGTCTCCCATCTATGCCGGTATTCAGTACGACCGCTTGAAAAGAAAAGAATTTCGCTGGATATCTTCCTTCTATGATAAAAATCCTCGGGCGCCGTATACCTTTGAGATTATTCGCCCTCCATCTGCCGCTATAGTAAAGAGAAAAGATTTTCCGTATCTGTTGCTTACCGGGGCTAGTTTGAATCATCATGGCTCTTTTTCCCGGCATGCAAAGGCGCTCATCGCAATTGCTCCGGAATGTTTCGTGGAAATATCCAGAAAGGTTGCACAGGATGCGGGTATCTTGAACGGAGATACGGTAACAATTGAATCCTTGCAAAACAAGATAAAGCTGAAAGTAAAGGTTACGGACAGGATACCCGAAGGGATCGTGTTTATTCCGGAAGATTATGAGTGGGTACCGGTCAATCTGCTTCGCAATAAGATATATACCCCGGTTAAAATCTATAAAGAAACAGAGTAGAATGATGAACATATGAGGGTAATGGTATGGCAAAAAAAGGACAGACATATTTTTGTGAGATTTGCAGACAAAAAGTCGTCGTTACGAAAGCAGGCTTCGGGGTGTTGGTATGTTGCGGCCAGGAAATGCGTTCAGCCGATGCCGGGGGGATGATGGCCACCTGGACAGCAGTCCATCATAAACCTGTAGATGGGGTAAAATTCCACTGTAACGTATGCGGACAGCAGATAGATGTTATTGTCGAAACGACAGGTATCCTGGAATGTTGCGGTCAAAGAATGCAGCGGATTGGGGAAACGTCAGCGAAATGAATAAAGAATTCCTTGTGTATCTCGTTATTGTGTGTGTTAAGATCCTGCTTGTATTTGGCGTAGTTCAGCTTATGGTCATTTCCATGATCTGGCTTGAAAGAAAGATTATGGCACACATGCAGGTGCGGCTGGGTCCGATGCGTGTTGGTCCCCATGGTTTGCTGCAACCTATAGCCGATGGTATCAAGCTCCTCTTTAAGGAAGATATTATTCCTGAAAAGGCAAGCAAGCTGCTTTTTGTCCTGGCACCGGCTATGGCAATGGTTCCGGCAATGCTCACCTTTGCCGTTATTCCTTTCGGAGACGCGGTAAAAATTCTTGGGTACAAGGTAGATCTGGTAATTACTGATGTTAATATAGGATTTCTGTATATTTTTGGCGTATCCTCCCTGGGTATTTATGGTATCGTCATGGCTGGCTGGGCATCGAACAACAAATACTCTTTGCTGGGCGGTATTCGGTCTTCAGCACAGATGATCAGCTACGAACTAACCCTTGGGCTGTCCCTGATCGGAGTAGTCATGATGACAGAGTCTTTGAGTCTGGTAGACGTTGTTAATGCCCAGGCAAAATTATGGAATATTATTCTGCAACCAATCGGTTTTTTTATCTATTTCACGAGTGCAATAGCGGAGGTCAACCGGTGTCCGTTTGACCTGCCGGAGGCGGAATCAGAACTTGTGGCAGGATACCACACCGAGTACAGCAGTATGAAGTTTGCGATGTTTTTCATGGCTGAATATGCCAACATGATCACCGTATCGGCCATTGCAGTAACCTTTTTTTTGGGCGGATGGCAAGGGCCATTTTTGCCTCCGGTAGTATGGTTCCTGCTCAAGTTATCGGGGTGTCTGTTTTTTTTCATCTGGATACGGTCGACGTTCCCACGGCTCAGATATGATCAGTTGATGCATTTTGGCTGGAAATTCCTGTTGCCGCTCTCGCTTTTTAATATATTAATTACCGGACTTGTCATAGTAATAAAAGGATAATATGATCTTACCCTTATTGAAAGGACTGGCGCTTACTCTTAGGCGATTTCTCAATCCGAAGACATGCGCAACAGAACTCTATCCTGAAGAACGGCCAAAACTTTCCACGAGATTCCGGGGGTTACCGGAACTGCAGATCGGAAAAGATGGCAGGGAAAAGTGTGTTGCTTGCGGGTTATGCGCCAAGGTGTGTCCCTCGCAGTGCATTTCTATTGAAGGCGCGGAGGATGAAACGCACAGGAGATACCCAAAAACCTATGAATTGGACGCCTTCCGTTGTATTTTCTGCGGGTTCTGTGAAGAAGCGTGTCCGGTAAGGGCTATCATCCTGAGGGATACCTTTGAACTGGCAACGTATGAGAAGAAAGACGTCTTTGATAAGGAAAAATTATTAGATCTCACGAGGAAGAGAAATTTGCCGCGATAAATATCTCCATCGTGATAATGGTATCTCCAATTTATGAATGGAATTAATCCTGTTAGGATTTAAAACTCTGAGAGGTTTGGCATGCGATTTTATGCTTTGGATTTTATCTTTTCTGACTCATTCAGGTTAGGGGAATGTTAGCATATTTATTTTACATTGTAGCTGCAATTACGGTAACCACTGCGGTCTATCTTATCTTTGAGAAAAATCCCGTTTTTGGCGCTCTGTATCTTATTCAGACAATGGTCTCTCTTGCCGTTCTCTACATACTGCTTGAGGCGCAGTTTGTTGCTGCCGTCCAGATCATCGTATATGCCGGAGCCATTATGGTGCTCTTCCTCTTCGTAATTATGTTACTAAACCTTGATATCGGGGAAGAGACAAAGAATGCCTTGCCCTATCAAAGGATACCCGCGATTCTCATGGGGATTGCATTGTTCACTATTATTTGTATTGTTATCAGGTCAAAGCTCCTGCAAGGAAAGCAGGATCAATACACAACGGCGTTTGTTCAAGGCGTTGGAAATACAAAACTCATTGGTAATTTATTGTTCACGGAATATCTGCTGCCATTCGAAATAACCTCTATATTGTTGTTTGTAGCGGCCATTGGCGCTATTATGCTGGCAAAGAGGAAATTATAAGATGATTACGATTACGCACTATCTGGTATTGAGCGCAATCCTGTTTACGGTGGGCGTTATTGGTGTTCTGATCCGGAGGAATGCCATCATCATCTTTATGTGCATAGAACTCATGCTCAATGCGGTAAATCTGTCCTTTGTGGCGTGTGCCCATTACCTCAACTCCATGCAAGGCCAGTTGTTTGTATTTTTTACTATGACCGTTGCCGCTGCTGAAGCTGCCGTCGGTCTGGCAATCATTGTCGCGGTATTCAGGAATAAAGAAACCATAAACATTGACGATATCAATATCATGAAATGGTAGGAATTTCATGCTCAATCTCGTAGCACTAATCTTGTTATTCCCGTTAATCGGGACGGTTATCAACGGCCTTGCAGGAAAAAGATTGCGTAAGGAAACGGTGGGATACCTTGCCTGCGGGGCAATTGGTTTGTCATTCCTCGTTTCATTTATGGTATTTATCGGACTGCTCCAGTTGCCACCCGACGAACGTCTGTTTGAAAAACACCTCTTTCGCTGGATCGAATCAGGCTCATTCATATCGGCGGCTGCCTTGCAGGTAGACCCCCTGTCCGTGGTGATGATCCTGGTCATTACCGGTGTCGGATTCCTTATCCACCTCTACTCGATTGGTTATATGCACCATGATAAGGGTTATCACCGGTATTTTTGCTACCTCAACCTATTCGTCTTCTCCATGCTCCTGCTGGTACTCAGTAATAATTTCCTCCTCATGTTTATCGGATGGGAAGCAGTCGGATTATGTTCATATCTGCTTATCGGATTCTGGTTTGAAAAGAAATCGGCCTCTGATGCAGCCAAAAAGGCCTTTGTTGTAAACCGGGTCGGTGATTTTGGTTTTGCCCTCGGCATTATGCTGATTTTTCTGACCTTTCACAGTATCGATTTTACGGAAGTATTCAGCGCTGTTTCTCACGGGAATTTCGAGAAGGGCAGTTTCACGGTGACGATGATCACCCTGCTTTTGTTCATAGGGGCAACGGGTAAATCAGCCCAGATACCCTTGTACACGTGGCTGCCAGATGCTATGGAAGGCCCAACGCCGGTCAGTGCACTCATCCATGCGGCAACCATGGTAACGGCAGGCGTTTATATGATCGCCCGATGCAACGCCCTGTATCTGTTGTCTCCGTTCACAATGACCGTGGTGGCCAGTATTGGCGTAATAACGGCGCTTTTTGCTGCATCCGTCGGTCTGGTGCAAAATGATATCAAGCGGGTGCTGGCATATTCCACTATCAGCCAACTCGGCTATATGTTTCTGGCCTGCGGTGTGGGTGCATTTACAGCGGGTGTCTTTCACCTGATGACCCATGCATTTTTTAAAGCCTTGTTATTTCTTGCTTCAGGAAGTGTCATTCACGCTCTGTCCGGTGAGCAGGATATAAGGAAGATGGGCGGGCTGAAACCCCACATTCCTGTCACATACAAGACCTTTTTGATTGGTACAGTTGCTATTGCTGGTATTCCTCCGTTTGCAGGGTTTTTCAGCAAAGACGAAATTTTATTAGAAGCGCTCGTCCGTGGGAATTTCATTTACTGGTCGCTTGGAGCCTTTGCCGCCTTGTTAACAGCTTTTTATATGTTCCGTTTACTCTTTATGACTTTTCATGGGGAATGCCGGGTTGATCACCATGCGATGGAACATCTCCATGAGTCTCCAAAAAATATGACTTTGCCTCTCGTCGCGCTTGCGGGGCTTTCTTTTGTCGGTGGATTCTTTGGTATTCCCGGCGCAAATGCGTTGGAACACTTTTTAGCGCCTGTACTGGGCGGACACGGCCATACTGAGGTTCGCGGGGCAGTGTCAGCCGGGCATCACGGCGCATGGCTTCCCTATCTGATGATGGTTATTTCGACGGCAATCGCCCTTGTCGGGATATTCCTTGCGTACCAGATGTATATCAAGAAACCGGGGTTATCCAAAAAACTGGCAGAACGATTCCGGCTTATCCATAAACTCCTGTTGAACAAGTATTATGTTGACGAAATCTACGATGCCATCTTTATTAACCCGACAAAAAAAATCTCGACCCAAGTCTTATGGAAGGTGATTGATGTCAGGATGATTGATGGTTCGGTAAATGGTATCGCCTGGCTTGTAGGAAGAATCGGGAGTGTTTTGCGTCACTTGCAAACAGGATATATCCGTAATTATGCCTTTTATATTGTTGTGGGCTGCATCCTTATTATTGTACTTGCTGTGTTTGGCAGGTAAGCAGGATAGGTATTGCTTACCGAAAAACTGTCTTTTAACGCTGGCCTTTTCATAACTGAATATCTATGCCTATGCTTTCACTCGTAACCTTTTTCCCGGTCATCGGGGTATTTTTTATCCTTTTCATGGATTCTAGGAGAAAGGAACTTGTCAGGGTTACCACTCTGCTGGTTTCAATTGTGGTGTTTGTCCTTTCCCTTCCTTTGTATTTCAATTTCAATGCCCATGCGTATGAGATGCAGTTTGTTGAAAAATTGCCGTGGATACCTTCCTTTGGAATCAACTATCACGTCGGAGTAGATGGAATAAGCCTTTTTCTTATTCTTTTGACTACCTTTCTCATGCCCATCTCTATCCTGGCCTCATGGCATATCACGAAGCATGTGAAGGAATATATGATTGCTATGCTCGTGCTTGAGACGGGTATGGTTGGCGTGTTTATTTCGCTGGACCTGTTTTTGTTTTATGTATTCTGGGAGCTTATGTTGATTCCCATGTATCTTCTCATTGGCATCTGGGGCGGACCGCGAAGAATTTATGCGGCGATAAAATTCTTCCTTTATACTATGACCGGCAGCGTCTTTATGCTCCTGGCAATCATTGCCTTGTATTTTCTTAATTACCGTGCAACGGGCAATTATACGTTTAATCTTCTGGAATTTTACCGTCTGGAACTCTCGTTTGCCGTTCAATTCTGGTTGTTCATTGCCTTTGCGCTTGCCTTTGCTATAAAAGTTCCTATGTTTCCCTTTCATACCTGGCTGCCGGATGCACATGTGGAGGCACCCACCGCCGGAAGTGTTATCCTGGCAGGGGTGCTCTTAAAAATGGGGACGTATGGCTTTGTGCGATTCTGCCTGCCACTGTTTCCGGAGGCAAGCCACGCCTTCATCCCGGTAATTTCCTGGATGGCAATTGTTGGTATCATTTATGGCGCATTGGTCTCTATGGTGCAAGACGACCTGAAAAAACTGGTTGCTTATTCCAGCGTAAGTCATTTAGGCTTCATCATGCTGGGCATTTTTGCCTTTAATATCCAGGGGATCGAGGGTGGCATTACCCAAATGATCAATCACGGACTAAGCACCGGGGCCCTCTTTCTTGTGGTTGGAATGCTCTACGAAAGAAGGCATACACGAATGATCGCGGATTTTGGGGGGTTAACCAGGCAGATGCCGGTTTTTGCCACCTTCTTTATGATCGTTACCTTGTCTTCCATCGGATTACCTGGTTTAAATGGCTTTGTGGGAGAGTTCCTTATTCTCGTGGGTACATTCAAGTCACGCATCCTGTATGCATCCATTGCAACGTCGGGTAT
This sequence comes from Candidatus Brocadia sapporoensis, assembly GCF_001753675.2. GTDB lineage: Bacteria > Planctomycetota > Brocadiia > Brocadiales > Brocadiaceae > Brocadia > Brocadia sapporoensis. The sequence goes on from NZ_MJUW02000017.1 coordinate 17,771, forward strand.
TATCCTTGCTGCGGTATATATGCTCTGGATGTTTCAGCGGGTCATGTTTCATGAAATCACCCATGAAGAGAATAAGAAGTTAACGGATGTGAGTAAGCGGGAATTTGCCATCTTACTTCCCCTGATCATAGTCATCTTCTGGATAGGCATCTATCCTAGCTCGTTTCTACGGAAGATGGATGCATCGGTAAACCACCTTTTAAGACAGACGGGCGAAGGGGTAAACAGCGTTTCCCGTCTCCAAAAACAAAATAAACAGACAATGCCACAGATTGACATCGTTTCAGAAACCAAAACAGAATGGGAATGATAGGTACCTGTAAGGCAGGAAATTCATAGCGCAGCATAGTAGCACCAAATTTCATCTTTTTGGGGGGAGCAAAAAGAATTATAAAAAAGATTTTATATTGGTAATATTAAAATGCAGTAAACCCGTAACATAATTTCTGCTTAGCAAAGGGTAATACGTGCGAAACCCCTCTTGTTAAGAGACTAAAGAAGCTTGCTAAAAGAGAAAACTTTAAAAGGTCGTTTATGACAAATGTTTCCATCATGACGTTTAATATCCTGAGTATCTTGCCGATCCTGATCCTGTCGGGTTTTGGAATGATCGTACTCCTCGTCGACGTTTTATCTTCAAGGAGATTGGGGGAAAAGAATCTTCTTGCTTACATATCTTTAATAGGGATTATTCTTGCCGCTATCTTCGCCAGAAGTCCTGCCGGGACGACCCTCTTCTCGTTCAATGAGTCCTTTGCAATCGATAACTATTCCCTCTTTTTTAATTTTATCTTCTTGCTCAGCACGGGACTCACAATTCTGATATCACACAGTTATATTAAACGTGAGGAGATTAATCACGGGGAATATTACGCCCTCATTCTGTTTTCTACCATTGGGATGATGCTCATGGCGGCCGGCGCTGATTTGCTGAATATTTTCATCGGTCTTGAGGTTATGTCCATTAGTATTTACATCCTGACGGGGTTTAAACGTTCGAAGCTCATCTCAAATGAGGCATCTTTGAAATATTTCCTGCTTGGTGCGTTTGCCACGGGCTTTTTACTCTATGGCATCTCCCTTGTCTATGGTTCTACAGGTGCGATCAATCTGAAACAGATCGCCAGCTTTATTGCCAGTAAGGGAGGCATTTCAGACCCCGTGTTGCTCATGGGAATGGGGCTGATTATCATTGGGCTCGGATTCAAGGTTGCTTCCGTACCGTTTCATGCATGGGTGCCTGATGTCTATGAAGGAGCGCCCACCGCAATTACGGCCTTCATGTCGGTTGGGCCAAAGGCCGCGGGTTTTGCCGCCTTTTTGCGAATTCTCATAACCGCTTTCGGCTCGGCTCATGACGAATGGCAAAAGATTATTTACATCCTCGCCATCTTGACCATGACGACAGGAAACGTCATTGCCATTGCCCAGACAAACATCAAGCGCATGCTTGCTTATTCCAGCATTGCCCATGCTGGCTATCTTCTTATTGCTCTGGTGTCAGCAAATGATATGGGCGTATCGGGAACGCTATTTTATATGCTGGCGTATACGTTTATGAATATTGGGGCATTTGCTATTGTTATTGTACTGAGCCGCAAAGGTGACGAATTCATCCAAATCAATGACTATGCCGGATTGGGATTTAAACATCCGCTCCTTGCCCTTGCGATGACCCTTTTTATGTTTTCCATGGCGGGTGTACCGCCCACGGCAGGTTTCGTGGGAAAATTTTATATCTTCAGCGCTGCTATAAAATCGGGTTATATCGGGCTTGCCGTTATTGGGGTAATTAACAGTGTTATCTCTGTGTATTACTACTTAAGAATCACGGTAATTATGTACATGAAAGAACCCACAAGGGAATTCGCCCCCCTCACTATTTCACCCCTGATCGTTGCCGCCATCGCTATCTCGGTGATTGGCACACTTCATCTGGGCATTTTCCCTTCTAAAGTTATGGAAATTGCTCAACAAGCTACGCTCATGTTGAAATAAGCCTATTCAGAAACAGAAAAAGACAGCATCAGAGTCCCACTCTTGACGACAAGGCATTGGTAGCGCGATCCACCTCGTCAGCGAGTGCCTGGAGTTTTCCTGTGACGATTTTCCCATCTTCATTTGCCTTAGTGACATAAGGTTTTATCGATAGCATCCCTCGTGTGGTAAGGTCATTGCCAAGTGCAGTTTTTATATCCGTCAAATCAATAATGAAAGGTTGATACGTTATCTGGACTTCCTGTGCCAGACTCGTGATATGTTGAAAGATTTTGCTTAATTCCCCGCGTCGTTCCTCCCCTGTTGCGCGCAATTCTGAATTCATGATGTTTGATGACTCTTTTTCCCAGGTATCAAAATATTCTTTCCCTTTGGTTGACATACTTTCTGCATGTCTGCTCATGCTGCGTGAGTTGTCTGTTGTACGGTTCAGTTGTTTTACAAAATTCTGATACGGCTTATACAGATCTCCTCCGTCGGTTTTTTCAATTTGGTTCAGCGCTGTAAGTGTTTCGGTTATCTGGTTAAGATTCTTTGACAGCTCTTTATGGAATTCCTCAATGCTCGATACAGCCTTTTGCTTTTTTTCCAGGCCAGTTGTAGCACAACCAGGGAAAAAAGCCTGTGCTCCCCATAGAATGAAGACTGCTGGAAGACCAAGTGCGTTCCATGTGATTGTCCTCTTTTCCTGTCTATACTTTTTTAACCATTCGGCTGTTTGTTTTTTCATATTCCATGCTCCTGTAAAAATTATTATCATAACGCAGCAAACCGCAATTAATTCCACTTTAGGGTGATGCGGGTTGCGAAAAAACTTAGCAAAAAAAGATGTTATAAAGGAATATTATAATGAAAAATAATAGAATGTCTTTACCTTTTTTTTAGAGAATAACTGGGAAAAGTATTCACCCGAACATGTCTGTCTCTATTCAACAATCCCTTTCGGAGAACTGTAACAACGTAGAAAGGCTGAAGATTATTATGAAAACTTTCCCATGTTTCATGCTAGTTCTCCTGTGGCTATTGAAAAGATTTTTGAAGATTTCAAAAATCTTTTTGATGCTACCGCGGAAAAAACCTTTTGCTTTTTAAAACATATCTAACTGGGTCACATTAATACCTTTAAAGGCCAGAAAGATAATACTGCCGATACGTTAAAACTTCAGTTTTTCAGACATAATCATGTTAGGGTTTTTTTAAAACCTTTTGTCCATTATTTGAAAAGTGTTCAATGTTTGGTAAAAATCCTGCAAACAAGCCGAGTAATGGTAAGAAAGAGCAGATTTTAAAGACGAATTCGATGTCTATTTTATCTGCTAAAGCGCCCAATGCCGCAGAACCAACAGCTCCCATCCCAAAAGCAAAACCAAAGAATAAGCCAGACACCATCCCTAATTTCTCAGGAATAAGTTCCTGACCATATACGATAATGGCTGGAAAAGCGGAAGCCAATATGATACCTATGAATACCGTCAAAACTACTGTCCAGACAAGATTCACATAAGGCAAAAGAACGGCAAAAGGCGCTATACCTATTATGGATATCCAAATCACCATTTTTATCCCGAATCTATCGCTGAGCGGACCGCCAATTATTGTTCCGGAGGCTACTGCAATGAGAAAAATAAAGAGAAATATCTGTGAACTTTGAATAGATACCCCGAAATGGTGAATCAGATAAAAAGTAAGGTAATTTTGCATCGAAGCCATGTAAAAGAACTTGGAAAACATCAAAACCATCAAAATTCCCAAGGCCAGCGCTATTTTATATCTTGATATATTATTGATATTCTGTCTGTACAGATTAGTCAGCCTCTTTTTTTGAAAATTCTGTCTTTTTGACCAACTTCCTGTTCTCCATAAGATAATTGCAGCGATAAAGGCTAGTATAGAAAAAAAGGCAATATAACGCTGACCAAAAGGCACGATAATAGAGGCTGCCAAAAGGGGGCCGATGGCCATTCCCGCATTACCGCCCATCTGAAAAATGGACTGTGCAAGGCCTGCACGTCCACCGGAAGCGTAACGCGCTATACGCGAGGATTCCGGGTGAAATATCGATGATCCGATACCTACTAATATCCCGGAAATTAAGACACCGGCAAAACTCCTCGAATAGGCAAGAGACAGCAGGCTTGTTAATGTAAAACACATTCCAATCGTCAATGAGTAGGGCTGCGGCTTCTTATCAGTAAACCATCCCACCACTGGTTGAAGGATTGAAGCTGTTAGCTGATAAGATAAAGTTATCAGACCTATTTGGATAAAGCTCAGACTATAATTCGCCTTGAGAAGGGGATAAATAGACGGGAATACAGATTGCAGAGAATCGTTTATTAAATGGGCGGTACTTAACGAAAATAAAATAGAAAATACAGATCCGTTAGATCTCTTATTCTTCAACTTTTTCAACCTTCTTTTAAACGCTTTTGTACGCTTCATTTCATCTCAATTATCTTGCTGTTCATTCTCCGGTACCTTTCTCTCCTAGATTCTCATCTGAGCGACACTTCCGCCGTAGTCAAAGCTTTAAAAGCGCCGCTTGATGGAAAATTACTAGAGCGATATCATAGCAAAATTGTTGGGCTATTTTCAACGTTCGATCGAATGATCTCACAATAAAGTTGCTAATAGATAGAAGGATATTTTAGATAAACCCTCAACGCTCAATGATGGTATATAAGGCAATACTTTTAAAGAAGCAATTTCTTTCTTTATCGTTGAAAAGGTAGCATATGCCAATCTAAGGGTTACGGATAGAGGCAGCGGTTAATCCTGCGCAAAATCCCAGTTTTCTTACGGCGAAATGCCCGGATGGTATTATTTAAAAAATAATTTACATGATTTCTGAACCTTTCCTGATTTTCAGATAGCTGGCATATTCATCAAGTTTTTCTCTGCTTTGAGGTGGTGATAGTAAACCTCGTTCTAATTTGCTTATATTGCTGGTCCAATCCATTTTCAACGCAAAGCTGTTTTAGAATTTTTTGATGGTTGTCCTGTGCAATTTAAAAAACCCACCAAATTGTTTTACTTTATTCATTTCTCTCTCCATTCGCGTTGTATTGGTTATGCAACAGAGTAATTAAAATACAACATTTTTTAACATAGGAAGTATCTCAAGATTTACCAGACGCATTCTTAATATTCAGATGTATAATTTCACGATATTTTTTCAGCCTTACATCGTGTTCCAGTCTAAGTCGTAATGGCTGGTGACCTCTGCGGCATGTGGTGGCGAATTCGCACCATTCGCACTTTTGTGTATCTTCTGACGGTGAAACGGGGAAGATACCTTCGCGAATGATTTTCAGAAATTCCCGCAGGGTGTCCCAATATTGTTCCTTGTAATTCATCCAATTATCACTATCGAGGGTCTTTGTTTGTGGAGATGTCTGTCCTGTCTTTTCCCTGGTGTGTTCTGCTACATAAACAAAAGATGCCTCATCTATTTTAATTTGTCCCTGAGGAATGTGACCCTTCTTAATTTTTTCCGATAGCAGATGTTCTGCCATGATGATGTAAAAGGGGAGTTGTAACTTTTGACCCCGAATGGCATATCTCATGATATTTTCTTTTAAAAATTTCCCGGATTTGTAATCGATCACACGCAAGCTAATTGCATTCTTCTCTTTTTTTATATCCATGCGATCGATCTTCCCATTAAATACTATCTTTAAATTCTCTCCTTGTTTAAAGGACTCAGGGATAAGTTTGTGCAAGTCATTTTGTAGACGAAGCTTTACCGTTTTTTCTAAGTAAGTGGGAATGTAACCAGTTTTTTCAATCTGTTCAAGGTCCCACGCTATGAATTGTGTGAGAAGAACGAGTATCTCCTCCTTTTCAATTTCCCATATGATCGGGTATGGAACAGGAGTCTGCTGTTCTATGTTTGTGAAATATTTTTGTGCGATACTGTGTAAAAGCTCTCTCGTATTTATTTTTTTTGTACTTGTGGTAAAGTATCTTTCCTCTATCAAGGTATTATAAAAATCCCTCAGGATGTTGTGATAAAGGGCACCGAGGTCCACGGCTGCTATCACTTCAGACATTTCTGGCTCTTCCAGGGGCTCTATTTCCATGATTTTTCTCATAAAAAACTTAAACGGGCATGTCCCAAAGGTCTCTAATGTAGTAGGACTAATGCTCTGATATGCCGCCCCGTTCCACCACGTGGACATATCACCAACGATTCCGTCGTATGGCGTTAAATGATGATCGCGGCTTTCGTTAAAACTTAAGGCTGATTGTGAACGTTTAAAGACATCCTGGTTGTTTCCAAGAGCCTTCATAAGACCGGTAGGATCTATTCGGTCGAGCGCCATCCGGATGCCGGCCTCTTTTGGTGTAAGCAACAAGAGTTCCTGCTTACAAAGTTTTTCCTTAATACTGCGTGGAACGTAAATTTCGTATGGCGGTTTTTCTCCGGAATCCTTTGTGGGTGGGAACAGCTTTTTTAACGTTTGAAGGATATCAATAAGATAATGGGATTGAATCTTCGGTTTTCCCGATTCATCCGAACGTTTATAAAGGAGATAGAGTTGTTCCCTTGCGGCATTTAATAAGAAGGAGAAGAGCAGGCGCTCTTCGTCGAATCCCCGGAGTTTTTCGGAAATAAAGTTTCCCAGTACTTCAGACAGTCTGCGTCGCACGTGGTCCCGCAGGAATGGCTCTTCGGAGATAGCACGGGGGAACATCTTTTCGTTTAAGCCTAATACAAACAAGACGCGAAAAGGAATACCCCGGGCCGACATAGCGTCAAGCACCTTTACGCCTCTGCCGTTTCTCAATCCGATGGGTAAAGTTTCATGCCGGCATGCATCTGTGAATGTATCGATAAATTGGTCCAGGGACACCTCTTCTCCCATACAGTCCAGGGCGCATAGGGTCTGCAACAATTCTTTTGTTTTTTTCAGTATCAGGTGATCTCTTTCGATATCTTCCGGATTCCCTTCTGAGGGAATCTGAATATAATTCAGGAGAAGGTGGATCGTTTTTGCAGATAGCGTCTTCCATGATGCCTTTTCAGGAAGAAGCAACAAGTCGTTTGATAAGGTGCGTAGGATGGTTTTTAAAATATCGATTTGGCCTGCGGAGATATGGACATGCCTTATTGTCTCTTCATCGTCTAATGAGCTATTATTTCCCTCTGTTTCCTCTCTTTCATATGGGGGTTTATGAGTAAGAGTTTTTTTTTTCAACAAATGTGTCTTCTCTTGATAAGGGGTCTTCATTGTCGTGGACAACTAATTCTGTCAATACTCTCCTCTCTTGTTCAAGCCTTGCTAACCAGCACTCGATACCGCTGCGAATACCTAATCTTCTGCTCAGGGCATCCCAGAGATCCGGATGCGGAATAAGTTCCGTGGAGTCGCACGACGGTATTTTGAAATAGGGTGATCCAAATAACTCCATGACCATCGGACGGTAGAAATCTTCCCGTTTCAGCAAAAGAATGTTTTGGATGGCTTTTATCAGGGGATACTTTTCCATGGGCTCCTGTATGCTGGTGGCAAATGGGATGCTGTTTTCCTGGAATATTTTTTTGATGGTATCGGTGTACGGTTCAAGCGACCGTGCAACCACACCAATCGTTTCCATAGCATACCCTGCATCCGTCAATTTCAGGATCTCCTTTGCAACCGTCCAGACCTCGTCGTGCCTGCCAGAGACATTGATAATAACAAGTTTTTGATTTCTGGTTTCACATTTCTCGTTATGAGTTATAAAATGTGTGTCTACTTTTTGGTCCGTAACCAGCGGCTGGCAGCTCACAACAGGTGTACCTTCGGATGTTGAATCCATGAGGTACGAGAACCCAGTGCTGACATCAGGACACAATTCCTCTATGTCACGTGCCATACCCAGCACGAATGATTCGAAAAAAGGTTTTACGTAAGCAAAACCAGGATGTTTCTTTTGGTAGGGCAGGAAGAGTATTGTTGGATAAGCCCTGAATATTTCTCCGAAAAAATCCTGCTCAACCCCGGTAAGGTCATAGAAGCCATATGCCAGGATGTATTTAAATCTCCTGAGGAATTCAGAGTCCGTTATATAGGAAGTGACCATGCGATAGATATCCGAATAGTGGGAAATATTCGTGCTTTTTAATCTCTGCCTGAACAGATCATAGAGCTGTATGACTCCTTGTAGTTTCTGTACTTCCATACCTTCAACAAATCCTTCCCGAACTGCTTCTTTTAAATCATCGGCATGGACATTTGCATCAGTAAGGTCCTGTATGACCTGGAAGAGGGCGCTAGCGAGGGTTGTCAGAGACGGTACATTTTTAAATATGGGATTTGTTGATAGATGTTGTTTCAGCAATTCTGCAATGATGCCTTCGTAAATAACGGGCTGCTGGATAATCTGACCCACTTCAATTCCCGAGCGCCTGCAAATCTCCTTTGCTAAAACATAAAAGTTCATAAAGGAGAGATTCATGAAAGATGCGCCTTGCTCCTGGACAAGGCGCTCCTGGAGCCGGTTGAGCATCCAGTTCGTAGGCACCACAACGGCAAGAGGCGCCATGGGATCATCCCTTTTTAACGTATGTACCGTCTCTACGAAGGAGTCTTCAAGGGATGGGTGATAATGTCCAATTTTTACGGTTAACATTATGGTGTCCTGTAAAACTTCTTTCTTTAAGTTTTTTTTACCACGTTATGCAATTTAATACTAGGTATCATCCGTCTCAGGAGGCTCTGTACCGTCTGTCAGTTCCAAACTCTTAATGTGCGGCAAGGTTGCTCCGATAATACCCTGCATGTCGCCATACATACCGGCAGTATTATTAACTATCTTTTCTATTTGCTTTTCTCTTTTTGCCCATATTTTTATTATAGCCCTTTTTTCCTGATCCAGATCCTCTTTCATGGATTTAAAGGATTCAACGATTGCTTCTATTTTTTGCCTGAATTCTGGTCCCGACAAATAATTATAAAGCACCTCCATCTTTTCACTTTTACCAACGAGTGATAATTTATGCTGAGCCAGTTCCATTAAACTCGTCCGTAAAACCGATGCCAGGGCAATTGACAACGCATAGTCCGCGACCCAAACGCCTTCTATTTGTGCGAAACCTTCTATTCCTTTGGGCATGGTTTCCGTCACCAGAACTGCAATCTCCGCCTTTACCTCTCTCTGATCGTCTTTGAGTTTTGATAACCAACCGTCGCTCCATGCCTTGGTATGCTTTGATTCCCATATCATGGCGCCGCAATAATGGCCGCTCTTGTTGTGGACTTTTTGGAGAATATCGGCTCCCCTAATCCCTTTGGGAACCGGTTCGATTGTGTCGGTTGGGAATTGTGCCTTTAAGAGAGATTCCAGGTCCAATTCCAGCACCTCCCCCTGGGTCTGCATGGAGCCCTGCTGTGCCTTGCGTTTGGCTTCATCAAGGGCCTTTTTGGTGTCTTCGAGTTGTTTTTCTTTTTCCAGGAGTTTGAGGCGCATCTCTTCCTCGGCTTCTTTCCTGGCCTTTTCAGAGATAATTTTTCGCTCCTCATCGAGCTTTCTGGTAATTTCGAGTTCCTGATTCTTTCTCAGTTCTTCCAGTTCGCGCACCTTCTTGCGAAATTCCAACTCTACTCTTTGCGCTTCCACAAGTTTCCGTTCTTTTTCCACATTCTGGTCCTTCAAGTCCTTTAACTCTACCCGGATGGCATCCTCAACCTCTTTCCTGGACTCTCGCTTCAACTTTTCCTTTTCCGCTTGTAATTTCTGGAAGACTTGCTGATCGATCGTTTTCCTGGCATCTTCAAGCGTTTTCATCTCCTCGGCAAGGGACTTCTCACGCCTTGCAATTTCCAATTCCCTTTCCTTTGCTTTCAGTTCAAACTCTTTCCGAAGTTCTTCCTTTATTTGATGTGAAAGCGTTTCGGTTAATGGTATCTCTTTGGCGCAATAAGGGCATGCTATTGTTTGATTTGACATATCGTTATCCTATAGTAGGTACATATTATTGTTTTTTTTATTTTATCCCAGAAACCATGACTATCCAAAAAGAAAATTAAGGACAGGCTGTCAAACTCTCTGACATAGCTATTTCCTGCCGTTGATGGATTGCATAATCTCCCTGAAACTTTCCAAACCGGCCTCCAGAGTTTCAATAATATCCATGGCCAATTCATCTGGATCGGGCAAGTTATCAAGGTCAGCCAGGGACTTATCTTTTATCCACGCGATATCAAGCGAAGTCTTGTCACGGCCGATGATTTCATCATACGTGAATTTTCTCCACCTGCCTTCTGGAGTAGTCTCTGCATGATATATTTCCTTTCGTTTGTTACGGTTGGTTGGATTGTAGCAGGTAATGAAATCCTTAAGATCGTCCAGCTTTAAGGTGTTTTTCTTCAGTGTGTGATGGATATTGGTGCGGTAATCGTAAATCCATGTTTCCTTCGTCCATGCCTTTTTCCCTGCGGGTTTTGCATCAAAGAAGATCACATTTGCCTTTACGCCCTGCGCATAAAAAATCCCTGTTGGTAAACGAAGGATTGTGTGCAGGTCTGTGGTTTCCAAAAGTTTCTTACGCACCGTTTCTCCAGCCCCACCTTCAAACAATACATTATCGGGTACCACAACGGCCGCCTGTCCCGTCGTTTTTAACATAGTGTGAATATGCTGGACAAAGTTGAGTTGCTTGTTGCTCGTGGTTGCCCAAAAATCCTGCCGGTTGTAAGTAAGGTCTTCCTTTTCCTGTTCTCCTTCTTCATTCGTAAATGTCATGCTGCTCTTCTTTCCGAACGGCGGATTGGTGAGGACATAATCGTACCGCCTGCCATCATCGGCAACCAACGCATCGGTGGAAGAAATCACATTTTCGCTGTCAATATCACCGATGTTGTGCAGAAACAGGTTCATCAGACACAACCTGCGGGTACTGGCGACAATCTCGTTGCCGAAAAATGTCTTGTATTTAAGAAACTGCTTTTGCTCTTTGTCCAGCGAAGGGTTGCCGGCAATGAAATCATAAGCAGCCAAAAAGAACCCGCCCGTGCCGCAAGCGGGGTCAGCAATGGTTTTGCCGGGTTCCGGACGAAGACATTCCACCATTGCTTTAATCAACGCCCTTGGCGTGAAGTATTGTCCGGCGCCGCTTTTCGTGTCCTCAGCATTTTTCTCTAAAAGTCCTTCGTAAATCTGTCCTTTCACGTCTGTGCCCATGGTGCTCCACCGCTCTTTGTTAATCATGTCAATCAGCTTGTAGAGTTTGGCAGGGTCCTGAATCTTGTTTTGGCTCTTGGTAAAGATCTGTCCAAGGATTCCTTTTTGTTGCGAAAGCTCACGAAGCAATGTGGTGTAATGCTGTTCCAGCGCTGCGCCCTTCTTTTCCGTCAGACTTTCCCAGGTATATTCTTTCGGTATAGGAAGTTTGCGGTAGTACGGCGGCTTTGAAAACTCATCTGCCATCTTCAGGAACAGCATATAGGTGAGTTGTTCTAAATAATCGCCATAGCCTACGCCGTCATCCCGAAGGGTATGGCAAAAGTTCCATATTTTGCTGATTATTGACGAAGTGTTATCGCTCATATCTTTTCAATCTTGCCCTTCTGAGTGTCTAATACCGCAGTAAACAAAGAAAATTCAAACCATTCATTAAACATTTTCATGGTCTATACTCATGTCATCCCTTCGGGATTTTCCTGTTCATCCAATGGTTTTAACCCCAAAGGGGTGTGATTATTATAGAAAACCAATCGCCACCACCATGTAAACCCCGAAGGGGTGATATAGTATTGTTTTTGCCGTTATATGCCACCCCTTCGGGATTTTTTCTTCAATACCGCATTCTTCTCCCTCTCTGCCTTTATCCTCTCCAAAAGTTTTGATGGCGATTCGTCTTTGGGGTTTTAGGCTACCAGCTTTCCATTAAAATGCCTCTTTCAAAATACTTTGCCACAAGGCTTCACTTTGCTGCAAGTTGTGAACAATGGTTTCTTCCAAATTTATCGCAACCGGAGTGGCGTCTTCCCGTTTATTAAATAATGGTTTTTTAATCCCGAAGGGATGTAATTATTATAGCAATATCATTGTGCAATTATTTCTAAACCCCGAAGGGGTGATATATTATCGCTATCGTCATTTTATTACACATCTTCTGGTTTGTGTGGTATTTTACGGTTCATATCTATAATCCATCGTAACTCAGTCAGTGGTGGAAATATTATTCCATCCACTCAAACAAATAATTTTCATTATATTCAATTTCAAATTTTTTCAAAAAGTCAATATATTCCTCCCGGAAGGTTTTCGTGCGGTGATGTTCCTCCTGATTCAATATATAATCGTAAACATTTTGAATATGTGAATGAGAATATGAAAATGCGCCGTATCCTTCCTGCCAGGAAAACTTCCCTGTTACCAATTTTTTCTCATTGATAAAATTAGATGAATTGTTTTTGATGTCACGAACCAAATCCGCAATAGCCATGGCAGGCCGCAATCCGACAAAAGCATGGATATGGTCAGGCATTCCATTGACAATGATTGGCTTTTGTTCTTTGCCTTTGATGACTCCGGCAATGTATTTATACAATTCATCTTTCCATTCCTTACAAATAAAATTTCCCCGTCCTTGTACAGAAAAAACAACCTGAATGTAAATTTGTGAAAATGTGCCTGCCATAGTATTCCCCCTATAATCATATCATCCCTTCGGGATTGTCTTTTTGCATATGGTGTCTTCGGCATATCCTTTCCCTTGTCTTCCTTCATTCTCTCCAGGAGTTTTGATGCCGGTTCCTCTTTTGGGTCTTGCGCAACCAACCTTCCTTCGAATGCCTTTTTCAAAATGCTCTGCCGCAGGACTTCGCTTTGTTGCAAGGCGGTTGGGATAGTTTCTTCCCAATATATTGTTAACGGCATAGCGTTATCACATATTTCAAGCAATGGCTTTTAATCCCGAAGGGATGACATTATTATAGCATATCGTTACGCGATTATTTTATAACCCCGAAGGGGTGGCATATTGTCGTTATTGCCGTTCTATTTCACCCCTTCGGGGTTGAATTTGGTGTTACGGTTTTTTCCCTATAATCATGTCATCCCTTCGGGATTTTCTTCTTTAACGTCCCATTACTCTCACTCTCTGCCTTGATCCTCTCCAGGAGTTTTGATGCCGGTTCGTCTTTGGGGTTTTGTTCTACCAGCTTTCCTTCAAATGCCTTTTTCAAAATGCTTTGTCGCAGGGCCTCGCTTTGCTGCAAGGCGGTTGTTATGGTTTCTTCCAATTTATCGCATACTGAAAGGCGGGTTTCTATTTCCAGAACGATTTGGTGTTGTTCTTCTTTTGGTGGAACAAACAATTCAATTTCTTTAAAATCTTTAATTCCAACTAAATTAGGCATTGCAGTTCCCTGTGATTGGTCGAATATTTTCTTTTGAAAAAATGCGGTACGAAAGTGCAAAATGAAATATTTATTCCCAATAATATCATTTTTCAATCTTATTCTTAGCAATGCTTGATTTATAATTCCAGGTTTTGCATCTTCAGGTATTTCTGAAACTCTTCCAAGCGTGACACCTGAACAACTAACAATCAAATCACCAGGAATTACTTCGAAATTGATTAGTTCTTGATATTTTTTTTCATCAATAAAATATTTCCCTCTGTATGGATCGTCATTTATTGCATTTCCTTGCTCATAAACTTTGTATCCATCAGCAACAAAAAACTCTTTCTTAATTGCACTTCCAAAAGGTCCTCTCCTTAATCCATCTTTCTCCTTTGTTATATCTTTTAATTTTAGAAGTTTCCATCCCTCTGGTAATTCACCCTCTTTCACATCTTCATGCGTCAACCTTCCTTCAAAAGCCCACTTCAACACGGCCAGCCGGTAGATTTTGAGTTGCTGCTGGGCGGTTTTTAAACTTTCAACGCCTTTGTCTAATTCGCTGAAGAGTTCTTCTATTTTGGCTACAATGCGGTGCTGTTCAGGGAGAGGGGGGAGAGGGATTTGAACAAACATAACAAACTTTGAGCTTATACCACCTTGTGCCGCACCCCTGAAGTCGTGCAGAATTTCATTCTTTCCTGCCTGAGAATACAATTTATAAAAAGCGTATTTGGGCAATAGACATTCTTTCACTCTAACAATAAAAACGTGTTCATTAATCACGGCTTTTTCATAGGGAAAATCACTTCCAACAAAACTTGTTTTCCCAGTTGTAGCTCCGTCTTTTACAACGATAATATCTTGAGGTGCGATTCTCCCCTTTATCATATAATTGGCAAATTCAACCGGAACAAATTTGATTTTTGAAAAATCAAATCCTCCATTATTATTCAAATGTTCACCTCCAACACTGGGAATACCTGTCTCAATTCCTTGCACCCCACCTTTAGGTCTTTTGCCACTTTCCAAAGCAGAAATTAGCTCCCCCAACTTCACCACTTCCCAACTTGGAGGTATTTTGTTTCTATCAATCATATTATGACGTTTTCTTTAAGGATAATCACCGATAAAGCATTGGAATTAATATGGAACCAATACGGGATGTCTATCAAATAACCGTCAAATAAAAAATGGTTGTCAATTAAAGAGTTATGATGGAAACAATCCCTGCCTATCAAATAACCATCAAATAAGATTTTGACCAACACTTTAGCTTTTTGAAAAATAACCCCGTAGGGGTGAAATGTTTATAGAAAAACGTGATATACACTATTTTAGCTCCATAGGAGCGGCATGTTGTTTCTGTGTTTCACATGCCGCTCCTATGGAGCTTGATTGTGGCATAATGGTTTATCTATAAACATATCGCTCCTAACGGAGCTTTTCACGGTATTTTTTTCAAAATATTAAAGTATTACGATTTTGATAATGCAGAAAGCAATCCACCGATTTCTTCCGGTGAATGAAAATTGTGTTTGAACTCTAACCACGCCGATTCCTTCGGAAGTTTCAATAGTTGTTGCAATAGAAATTTAATGTCCGTGTTGCTCATTTATTTATGCCGCCAATGACTCATTTAGCTCGTTTATAATTTCATCCATCCTGTCGCCAAAGAGCTGATACATCTTTCCCTTGCCGCCTGCGGCATCGAAGGGTGTGTAATCCAGGTCATCGGCATCCAGGTGGATGCTGGTAGCTATGTGGTCTTTTATCATCCGCAACCATTGCATCTGCTCTTCCGTAAACTTCAATGCGCCTGCCTGTTTCTTAAACACCCAGTTCTGAAAATTTTTGTCCACGGTTTTGTCGTAAGTCGTCAGCGTTTTATCCACGCCTGAAACCTTACGGATTAAAGAGACCAAGGCAATCAGTTCATTCCGTGGACTACCTCTTGCTGCACTTGTTACAGCATCCAGTTGCTCATAGGCACGCCACACCTGCATGGGGGCAAGCACGGGCTTATCCGCCTTCAGTTTTTCCAACACGTCTTTCATCATGGCGTAGGTAAGTTCACGCCTGCGATACGGCTGCGCATAAAAAATCTGCAAAGCAGTGATTTCTTCCTTGTGTTGCGCTATCCATGCCTTAAAATCATGCACCAGGGTTTCTGCCTTTGTCTTGTTGTCTTTGTCCCAGCCCACATTGATTACGGTATCGGGATTTTGCATATCGATCTTCTGTTCGTGCGCCTTGCGGACGTTTTCAATGTATTCATTCAACTCACCGGTAAATACCTTGGCTGCGTTGTCCTGCAATTCAGTTTTCAGGCGATTGAATTTTTCTTCCTTCTCAACGGGCGCTGCGCCGGGATTTTCCTGTTCTACCTTCATGCGCAAATCTTCCAGGGTGTCAGGATTAAAGACATTCAGCAAACCCTTCACCACCTGCGAAACGCTTTTGCCGTTGGCCTTTGCAGAAAATTGTATCTTCTCTTTGTCGGTAATTTGTTTTTCCAGTCGTGTCAGGCGGTTGGCAACAGAAGTGAACAACTCTTCCTCCCGAGCTCCTACGGCAATGGCTGCCAGCAAGTCTTTTAAGGGCACTCCGGGCTTCTTTTCCAGAGGACGGCTGTCGGTTTTCAGACTTTTTGTAACGCCGATAGCGTCCACAATTACAAAATGGTCTTTGGTGTATTTGGCCGAAGGCGACACCTTTTTCAGGTCATCAAAGGGAACGGTTCGTGTGCCCCTGCCTTTCATCTGTTCAAAATAGTTTCGGCTCTTTACATCGCGCATGAAGAGCAGGCATTCCAGTGGTTTTACATCCGTGCCGGTGGCAATCATGTCAACCGTAACGGCAATTCTCGGATGGTACTCGTTGCGGAATTGTGACAGCACCGACTTCGGGTCTTCTATGGCCTTGTAAGTCACTTTTTTACAAAAATGATTTTCTTCGGCAAACTCCTCACGAACGATCTGAATGATGTCGTCAGCGTGGGAATTGGTCTTGGCAAAGATAAGCGTCTTGGGCGTTTCAAATTCGTCCTGTCCATTGTAGCGGTCGGGAAATATTTCCGGCAGATGTTCCTTAATGTGCGAATGATCATGCGGATCTGATTGGGGTTCACCACGTCCCTGTCCAACTGCTGTGCGGTGTATGCCTCATCTTCATCCTGCAACTCCAGCCGTTTCTTCCTGCTCAATCGTTCACGGTGCTCCACGTATACGCCTTTCCAGAAAGTGGCGCCCTGCTGGGTGATTCGTGTATCAATGAGAAATACATCATAACCCACATTTACGCCGTCGGCCACGGCTATTTCGTGGGAGTATTCCGAGACCAGGTTTTGGTCAAAGTAAGCCACGGTGCGCTGGTCAGGTGTTGCGGTTAATCCCACCTGGAACACGTCAAAATATTCCAGCACCTGCTTCCACAGGTTGTAGATACTGCGGTGGCATTCGTCAATCACCACTACATCAAAGAATTCAATTGGTAGTTTTTTGTTGTATTCAACCGGCGGGACTTCTTTCGGCTGCCACCTCTCGTTCGGATTTTCTTCCTCGGCGCTTTCGCCCAGCTCTGTTCCTTTCAGAATGGAATACAAACGCTGAATGGTGCTGATGTAAACCTGGCTGTCAGAAGGGATATTGCTTGATTTCAAACGGTGTACCCCGTATAACTTGGAGAACTTGCGGTTGTCGTCATTTGGCTGATATGCCATGAATTCCTGTTCCGCCTGTTCGCCCAGATTTTTGGTGTCAACCAGAAACAAGATGCGCCTTGCATGGGTGTATTTCAGTAAACGATATATACCTGTGATGGCGGTATAGGTTTTCCCGGAACCCGTTGCCATCTGAATCAATGCCTTCGGCCTATTTTCTTTAAAGGATGTTTCAAGGTTGTTGATGGCCTTGATTTGACAGTCACGCAGTCTTTCAACAGGCAGCGCGGGCAGGTCAGGCAAACTGCCGCGAAGTGATTTTGATCTCTTCAGCCATTCACGGAAGGTCTCCGGACGGTGAAAAGAAAATACGGGTCTTGAGCGCGGCTTGGGGTCTCTGAAGTCGGTGAACCGGGTAACTTCGCCGGTGCTTTCGTAAACAAAGGGAAGTGTTTCGTTATGTAAGTATTTGAGTTTTGCAGAGGCATATTCTTCAGATTGTGCCTCGTGAACGGTGAGGCGGTGTCCTCCTTCCTCACGCTTGGCTTCAATAACACCAACGGGTTTCCCACCAACAAACAAGACATAGTCGGCTACTCCCGCATCCGTCAGATACTCACGAACCGCAACCCCAATTCCCGCATGAAGATTAATCCTGTTCTTATCCTGGATAAGCCAACCGCAGACATTGAGTTGCTTATCAATACGGTCTCGCGCTATTTGTTCGGGCGTTTGATTACTCATTGCCATAAAAACATATCAAAATCGATAAAAACATACAAGTATCAAATTATCTTGAATACCTTAAAAATACTGATAAAATCAAAAAAAGGCAAAACACATCAGGGCACCGGAAAAGCCCTGAAAATAGTATGAAAACATGGGTAAAGAATGTTACGTCCGGTTTTATTATAAGTAACGGAGGTAAAACTCTACAGTGTGTTTTTTAAAAATTGTAACACTTTAGTTTTTTGAAAATTTCCCATAAAAACCGGGTATTAAATGCACTAAGGGCAGGTTTCAAACCTGCCCCGACAAGGCAACATGATTCATATAGAGGGTTTTTAAAAAAACTAAAGTGTTACTAAAAATATTTGGAGTAATTTCTTGGAAGCGTTTTTTCTTGCCTTACTTACCGCCTTTATCTGGGGATTTGTGCCCTTTTTGGAAAAGATAGGGCTCTCGTCTGTCGAACCAACTGCGGCTTATCTGGTGCGATGTTCGGGCATCTTTCTGGGTATCGGAATCCTTATAGCTTTTACCCCTCAGTTTCCATCCTTTGCGAAGATGGGGATTAAATCTGTCTTCTTTCTTGTCCTTGCTGGTATGCTGGCGGGAGTTGTTGCACAACTGGTGTTTTACAAGGCGCTCAAGACGGGAGAGATCTCAAGGATTATCCCCGTTACAAGCTGTTATCCTCTATTCTCATTTCTCTTAGGCTGGATCTTCCTGGGTGAGGAGATAACGGTATCTAAAATAGCAGGTATGTTGTTTATTTTGGGTGGGATATTGCTCTTGAAATAGACGCTACAGTATTACCGCGTAAAATACTTCTTTTCAGGACGATTTTTTCTCTCTCTCTTTTGCTCACTTCTATTTTAAAAACCAATCGGCTCTCTTTTTCCCGCACCCTACAAATCGGTTGGAGTATTTGTTATAATATGACGTATTCAGGACTGAGGTTCAACACATGAAAAGATAGAAAGGAAAAGATGAAGCTGGGCGCATTCAAGATTTATCCTGTAAATGATGGCACTATGTATCTGGATGGTGGGGCAGTTTTTGGGATTGTGCCCCGTATCTTATGGGAAAAGGAGTATCCTCCGGACGAGAAAAACAGGATACCGCTATCTCTTCATTGTCCTCTGATCGTGACCAGGAGACACAAGATCCTGATCGATACCGGTGTTGGAACAAAACATAACGAAAAATTCTGTCAGATTTATGGCATTCGTAAAGAATCAAACCTCTTGAAATCCTTGCATCGTTTTGGTTATGAGCCCAAAGATATCGATCTCGTCATCAATACGCATCTTCATTTTGATCATGCTGGTGGAAACACTGCTCTGAGTGAAACAGGGAAGATTGTCCCCACATTTCCAAAGGCAAGATATTTTGTGCAGAAAGGAGAGATGGAGGCTGCTATAAATTCCAATGAAAGGACACGGGCAAGTTATTTAACTGAAAACTTTTTACCTCTTGATAGCCCTCAGTATCTTTCCCTTGTAGATGAAGACATTATTGAAGTGGATAAAGGTGTTACCCTTATAAAAACCGGAGGTCACACCCAACATCATCAAGGTGTAAAAATTGAATCAGAGGGGCATGTGGCATTCTTCCTGGGTGATCTGATTCCCACCGCAGCGCATCTGCGGTATCCTTATATTTCAGGATACGATTTATTTCCTTTGGAAACTCTGAAAAACAAAAAAGAAATATTAAAACAGGCCTTTGAAGAACACTGGCTCCTGATCTTTCAGCACGACATAAAGGTGCACATGGGCTACCTTAAGAAAGGGAATGAAC
The DNA here is from genome assembly GCF_001753675.2 of Candidatus Brocadia sapporoensis. GTDB lineage: Bacteria > Planctomycetota > Brocadiia > Brocadiales > Brocadiaceae > Brocadia > Brocadia sapporoensis. Next base: position 37,292 of record NZ_MJUW02000017.1, read on the forward strand.
GGTTTGAGATTGAAGAAGTAAGATGAAGAAACAGGTACCATCGTTATATAAAGTCCTTTCCATTGCCGGTTCTGATAGCGGAGGAGGCGCTGGCATACAGGCAGATATTAAGACAATTACAGCGCTTGGTTGCTATGCTACAACCGTTGTTACTGCATTAACCGCACAGAACTCTCTGGGGGTGCGCTCCGTTTTTGAGGTGACGGACTCCTTTGTAGGCGAACAAATCGATGCAGTTATGATGGATATAGGTACGGATGTCGTCAAGACGGGGATGCTGCTGAACAGGGGTATTGTGGACGTGGTGTGTTCGAAGATCAAAAAATATGACATCAAATCCCTGGTTGTTGATCCGGTCATGTTGTCAAAAAATAACGAGAATTTATTGTTGACCAATGCCGTCCATGCCCTTACTTCCCGATTATTTCCTTTGTCTTTTATCGTGACACCAAATATTCCTGAGGCAGAAAGTATCACCGGCTTAACGATAAGGAGCGTATCTGATGCAGAAGATGCTGCCCGGGATATCTATCAATTGGGCACATCCAATGTGCTTATTAAGGGCGGACATGCCGGAAGATCATGGAGTACGAAAAACAAAAACACGGTGATCGATATTTTATACGACGGAAAAACTTTTGAATATATTGAGGGCGAATATATTTCAACACACAATACCCACGGCACAGGTTGTACCTATGCCTCAGCGATAGCCGCATTTTTAGCGAAAGGAAACGGCCTTATGGAGTCCGTTGTTCAGGCAAAGAGGTTTGTTACCACGGCTATTCAGAAATCATTCGGGACTGGCAAAGGATACGGGACATTAGACCATTACCGCGCCGTACAATTCCCTTGAATTGTACTTGGCATAGTGATATACTTCGGGGTAAAATCTTCTCAGGTTTTTTAGGCTTTTTAGGTATTTCCTGTGTTCTCTCTGCAATTATATTTTTTTTATAATTGGGGGTATGCGCTGAAATGCAACACATTGCATCATTGGAATTGAGCGTGCTGGTGTTAAATAAATTTTTTACGGCGCTCCATGTAATTTCAGCAAAGAGGGCATTTGTCTTATTATGTAAAGAAACGGCAGAAATCGTTTCTGTAGATGATGGAAAATTCAACTCTTATGATTTTGACAGTTGGAAGGATGTCTCCCTTTACAGGGCTAAATCCGGCTTGCCCGAAGAGGATACCACGAGTTGGATTAAGACCGTCTCCTTTGAAATTGAGGTGCCAAAGATTATCCGTCTTTTATTCTATGATAAGCATCCGCAGTCTAATATAAAATTTAACAGGCGAAATATCTTTGCACGGGATGAAAACAAATGCCAATATTGTGGCCGTCGGTTTCCAACATTTGAGCTGAGTTTAGACCATATTGTACCAAAGGCGTATAACGGAAAAACTACCTGGACAAACATCGTATGTGCCTGTACGCAATGCAATAAATTAAAAGGGGGGAGAACCCCGGACGAGGCGAATATGAAATTAATGCGCAAGCCGGTCAGACCGAAGCACAACCCCATTTTAAGCTTTAAACTTCGTTCAGACCGGTATCGTTCCTGGAAGCAATTTTTGGATGAGGCATATTGGTCTGTTCCGTTGAAATAAAATCTGTTCCGGGCAGGCTAAGGTTTCTGAAGGAATTTTTTCTTTTTTTGCATTTATTAATAACTATTTAAGAAAAATTTTTTTTAAAGTTACAGAAGAGGAGACTTCGGGTATATATTCCAGAATGTTGTTGAAGTCTCTTTATTCTCTGTCGAAGATATACGGGTTTGTCGTTAAAACTCGTATTTTTTTTTATAAAAAAAGCGTTCTCAGGAGCGTTCGTCTGCCTATTCCTGTTATTAGTGTAGGAAATATTACCCTGGGGGGAACGGGCAAGACGCCGGTTGTTGAGTATGTTGCACGGTATTTACAAAAAAAAGGCAAAAAGGTTGTTATCCTCAGCAGAGGTTACACTGCTGCCATAAAACAAAAAGGCGATTCTTTAAACAAAAACATATGCAATGATGAGTATCTCGTGTTCCAGGAAAATATTCCGGATATCCCTCATCTGTTAAACAAGGACAGAGCGAAAAGCGGACTTCATGCGATCAGGCAATTTCAAGCCCAATATTTATTATTGGATGACGGTTTTCAGCATCTCCGTCTGGCACGGGATATGGATATTGTAACTATTGATGCACTGAATCCGTTTGGTTTGGGACATATCGTCCCTCGCGGTATGTTACGCGAACCTTTGAAAGAACTAAAACGAGCAGATCTGTTTGTGCTAACACATGTGGATCAGTGCGGTCTGGATGAAATTCAAGCAATCATTGATCAGTTGCGAGAAATTGCCGGGCATGTTCCGGTGGTAGAAACGGTTCACAAACCCCTTTGGTTAGAATCGTTAAAGGATCATGAAACAGCCGATATTCAAGTGTTACAGGGAAAAAGGGTATTTGCGTTTTGTGCGATCGGCAATCCTGAATCATTCAGGAAGAGCATTGATGGTGCAGGGGGAAAAGTGCTGGGGTTTCATGCGTTTCCAGATCATCATATATATACCGCATCTGAATTGCAGACATTGAATGCAGAGGCACAACGTGTCGGGTCGGAGGCAATCATGATTACGCAAAAGGATCGTGTCAAAATAAAAAATGTTCGTGTATCGTGGGATTTCCCTGTATGGACGTTAAAGATAGAAATTCGTATTGTGAGGGGTAATGAAATTTTTGAAAATAAGATCAATGCTATTCTGAATTGAAAGGAGAAATAGATGGCTCATAAAATTACGGATGAATGTATTAATTGTGGTGCATGTGAAAGTGAATGTCCTGTCAGTGCGATATCGGAATCCGGCGATAAGAGAATTATTAACGCAGGGACCTGTACGGATTGTGGAAATTGTGTAACGGTATGTCCCGTTGAGGCAATTCTTGCCCCATAAGAATATCCTTCAAGGAAAAGGCCGGTATGACAAGACAACGCGAGGATGAAATTGATCTTTTAAAACCACTAGATCTCTGCAAAATTAAGACGTATTCAATAAAAGAACGAAAGAATCTTTCAAATATCAACCTGTTCGCCAAGCCCGTCTTGCCTGCAGATGGAATGTATGCCTTTTTTGAATCCCTGCCGGAAATTCTGGCTTCAGCAAATTTACGGAAGGTAATTGATGCGATAGTTCTTGCATATCAGAAAAAATGCCAGGTGGTTATGGCGCTTGGCGCTCATGTTATCAAGTGCGGCTTATCCCCGCTCATTATCGATCTCATGAACCGTCGTATCATAACCGCCCTCGCCATGAATGGCGCTGCTGCAATTCATGATTATGAAGTCTCGCTCATTGGGGCAACCTCCGAGGACGTGGCAGTTAGTCTAAAAGACGGCAGTTTTGGTATGGCAAAGGAGACGGCAGAGGCTTTCCAGGCTGCTTCTGCGCAGGGGATAAAAGATGGCAAGGGACTTGGGCATGCGCTGGGTAATAAAATGATTGAAGAAGCGAATGCCTATAATGACCTGAGTCTGCTCGCTTGGGGTGCAAGACTTAATATACCAACCACGGTTCATGTCGCCATGGGAACCGATACCATACACATGCATCCGAATGTATCGGGAAGGGATTTGGGCGAGTCCAGCCACATGGATTTTAGAATTCTCGCCAACGTGATTTCCAGATTAGAAGAAGGAGTGTGGCTCAACGTGGGCTCAGCCGTCATTATGCCGGAGGTCTTCCTGAAGGCAATCTGCATCGCAAGGAATCTTGGGTATAAGGTTGAAAATTTTGTGACGGTGAACATGGATATGATTCAGCACTATAGACCTCAGACCAATGTTTTAAGAAGGCCAACTCAGCACGGATATGCGATTACCGGTCATCATGAAATCATGTTGCCTCTTTTAAGGATGGGTATTCTCACAAAACTTGGTAAAGGAGATGAGTAAGGCTAAAACCCTATTAAAAATGTATCGAAAGATGCTTGATACTCTGGGACCACAACAATGGTGGCCGGGAGAAACCTCCTTTGAAGTTATCATTGGCGCTATATTAACACAGAATACCAACTGGTCTAACGTTGAAAAGGCTATCAAAAATCTTAAGACTGCCGGAAAACTCTCTCCCGCCGGAATTCACGAATTGGCTATGTCTGAGTTGGCGCAGCTTATCCGCCCCTCCGGCTTTTTTAACGTTAAGGCAAAGCGTGTCAAGGCATTTATTCATTGGCTATTTTCGAGATATGAAGGCAATCTCTCCAGAATGTTTGCCCAGGATTTGGAAACGCTTCGGGGTGAGTTGCTTTCGGTGAAAGGTATCGGGCCAGAGACAGCAGACTCTATTTTGCTGTATGCAGGAAATATGCCTACCTTCGTTGTAGATGCGTATACCCATAGGATTTTTTCACGGCATGGTTATGTTTCCGAAGAAAGCGCCTACGATGAGATGAAGTCTTTCTTTGAAGAAAATCTTCCCAAAGACGTAAAACTATTTAACGAATACCATGCCTTACTGGTGAACATCGGAAAGAGATTCTGTAAACCCAAAAAAGTCTGTGAACCGTGCCCTTTAAGGGATTTTTTGTAAACTTCACAGATCTCTTTCTTTTGTAAAGGGAGGAATCAAGGTTTTTTTTGGAGTAGTAAAATGGTATATGGCGAAGTATTAATAAAAGGCGGACATGTCGTGGATCCTGCAATCGGGCTCGATGGTCGTGTGGATATCTTGATCAAAGGTGGCAAGATACAAACAATTTCAAAGGATATTGAGGCAAGTAACGGTACAAGGGTTATCGATGCAACCTCGAAATATGTGATTCCGGGCTTAATTGACTGCCATGTACATCTTCGGGAACCAGGACTGGAACATAAAGAGACTATCGAGACGGGTTCCCGTGCCGCTGCAATAGGTGGTTATACCACGCTGATCTGTGAACCAAACACCGCCCCTCCCATTGATTCACTGGAAATGGTGGAATCTTTCATGAAAAGAGTGTATCGGAAAAGTGTGGTACATATCTATACGAAAGCATGCATTACAAAGGGATTGTTGGGTGAAGAATTAACGGACATAGACAGACTGGCAACAGATAAACGGGTGCGCGCCCTCTCAGATGACGGGAATCCCGTGTTTTATGAACCGTTGATGAAAAAGGCTTGCGAGCTCGCATCGCAGAATAAGCTTGTTATAAGTCCGCATTGCGAAGATTCTCAAATCTCTTTGGAGAAAGCGAAAGAAAATACCCAGGTTGCCCACTTTCCCGGAAAACCATTTTGCCACGAAACGGATTTTGTCCTGAGAGAAATCAAATGTACGGAACAGGCACGAGGATGGCTGCATGTTTCGCATGTGAGTCTGAAGAGCACCCTTGAGGCAATTAAACAAGCAAAGGAAAGAAATATTGCAAAGATCTCCTGTGAGGTTACACCACATCATTTACTTCTGGACGAAACTTTCAGGGATGCAAACGGAAATGTGCCGAAAACGAATCCCCCTTTGCGTACCAGAGAAGATAGAGAGGCGCTGCAGAAAAGTTTATTAAATGGTGTGGTTGATGTTATTGCTACCGACCATGCACCGCATACCCAGGATGATATAAAAAGAGGCGCTTCGGGTCTTATTGGACTTGAAAATGCACTTGGCGTTATTCTCACAAAACTAGTACATCCTGGCATTTTATCGTTGAAAGAGGTTGTTCGGAAAATGTCCACGAATCCTGCCCGGATATTCAATGTTCCCGGAGGCAGTCTGGCAGTGGGTATGCCAGCAGACATTGCCATCATTGATATGGATAAAGAATGGACCGTTGAAGCGGGAAAATTCGAGTCAAAGTCCAGGAACTGTCCTTTTCAAGGATGGAAATTAAAGGGACAGGTCGTTTCCACCATTGTTGGTGGAAAGGTAATCGTTGATAATGGGAAAATCGTATGTTAATCATCATAGACGGCTATAACTTTATATTTACCGTACCCGCTATAGAAAAGCACGTGGGGACAAATCGTATTGAACCCGTACGTGACTATGTAATATCCCTGTTTTCAAAATATAGAGAAAAAAAACATTATGATGTGACTGTTGTGTTTGATGGTAATTATACACAAGCTGCTTTACCGAAGAAACAAACTTATTCGGGCATTACCGTCATTTATTCAAAATCAGGTATCAGCGCAGATACGGAAATAAAAAATATTACCAGTCTTTGCCAAAATCCAGCAGATGTCCACATCGTAACCTATGACAATGAAATAAAACGACATGTCAGGAAATGTGGTTGTCATGTTATCGAGCCCAAAGTAATGTACCGGGAAATCCAGGAAATTTTAACAAGTAAAAAAAATATTTCTGGTGAACCGGAAAGTAAGCAGAAAGGTCCATCGGAAAGTGATGCACAATATTGGAAGGATATTTTTAAAGACGTTCCCGATGAAGAGCTAAAATCCTGTGTAATAAAGGCAGATACGTCAAAGATAAAGAGGAAAAAGACGCCACCACCGCACGGAAACGAACCGCACTGCAAATACCAGGGACCTTCTGTGGATGAGACACAATACTGGGTTCGTATCTTCAAAGAAATCGGAACGAATGAACATCAGGATTAGAGTGCATTGGATTTATAAAGGTATCTTAACGGTAGCTTATGCCTCTTTAATATACTACGAATCTTCTACAGACACATCTTCTGTTTCCCTCCCATCACACAGTGACAAACTCATTCATTTTTTTGTGTTTGGACTGTTATGCCTCATGCTCTGCTGGACGCTTTCTTCCTTCACGATACGAAGCAAATGGATATCTAAAACTATCCTGGCAATTGGGATCACATCCCTCTATGGTGCATCAGATGAGTTCCACCAATTCTTTACCCCGAACCGTTCCGTAGACATCTTTGACTGGGTAGCGGATACAACTGGCGCCGTTGTTGCCGGTTTTTTATGGCATATAATAACTCATAGGAGACGGATAAAGAAGAGATCTCTTGCAATGGAAAAAAGACCGGTTGAGATGTAGCAGGAAATTAAAACCCCTAAATTTTGCAACTGATTTAAAAGAAAGATAACAATTTAATTTTTTTGAAAAGTTCCCATGAAAACCGGATATTAAATGCAGTAGGGGCAGGTTTGAAACCTGCCCCTACTGCGCCTGAAAGTGCACAATGCCAGAGGGGTGAAAGTCCCCTTCAGGGAAAATGCTTTCCAGACCTGTAACCGACCGTAACTGCGTCATCGTGAGATGGGGTGGGGAGCAAAGGGAGGCAGGAAGGTGGATGAGTGAAGACTGTAGAGAAGGAAGAAAGACCAGCGGGAGTGGAAGGAAATCCTAAGCAATCTGGAGAAGTTCAGCTCCGGGAGAGGTGGAGATGGACAGAACCTTCTGTATGGACGGAACGGATGTTGACGGCTTTGGAAAAAGGAATGAAAGGAGGCAAATGGCTTAGTCTGGTGGACAAGGTGTACTCAAGCGAGAACCTGAGAGCGTCATGGGAGAAGGTGAGAAGGAACGGAGGTGCAGCAGGAGTAGACCGACAGAGCATCGAGGCGTATGAGAAAGAAGCGGAAAAGAATCTTGTGGAATTAGAGAAGATACTCAGAGCGGGAAACAACAGGGTTGACGCTGCATCCAGAGAAGACCAAAATAGTAGATGCAATCCATAAGGGAGGATTTGACTTTCTGGGGTACCCCTTTGAACGGGGGATGAGATGGCCACGCAAAAAGAGTATGAATAAGCTCAAAGAAGCAATCCGCCATAAGACGAGACGAACATCAGGAGAGAGCATGAAATGTATCCTAGGAGAACTCAACAAAAGACTCAGGGGCTGGTATGAATACTTTCAACACAGCCACAAAACGACATTTCCAAGAATAGATAGTTGGATACGAATGAGACTGAGGAGTATCCTGAGAAAGCGTCACGGAGGTAAAGGAAGAGGCCGAGGTGCAGACCATCAGAGATGGCCAAATGCGTACTTTGCGAATCTTGGGTTGTTCACATTAGCCGCAGCCCATACATTAGTCTGTCAATCCCGAAAGGGTAACCACTGACTGGAGAGCCGTATGCGGGAGACCCGCCTGTACGGTTTGGAGGGAGGGGAGGTGAAAGCCTTTCTACCCCTATCCCGGCTGCTATATACCGAAAGCCCTTTGTGCTTGGAAATTGATACCAAAAATCTGAACGTTGTGGGCTGGATTGCCTAAGAGGTAAATGAATATGCCATGGAATTATAGAGTAATAGAGGATAAAGGAAAATTCAGGATTCATGAGGTTTACTACAACGATGCAGGAGAAATAACAGCCATTTCAGAAGACCCAATTGCGCCTGAAGGCGAAACTTTAGAAGAATTGAAGGATGCCCTGGAATATTATTTCGCCGCATTAAAGAGACCTGTCCTGAAAAAAGATGAGATTAAATTTGCTTCGATGATAGAAGATGATTAATTTGATTAAGCTGGTTTTAAGGTGGCATGGACAAACTTGTTTATCCGCGCTTAGCTTGATTTATTGTTTTCAGCAGTCTGAAATGATAATACTAAGATGTATTCAAAGGAATACTAACAATCCAGTCGAAGCCAGCTATCCCGGCGATTTTTTTTGTCATTTTCCAGTGTCACCAAAGCGTCCATGAGTATGTTCTCAACTGCAGCCATACTATCAAACATCTTGTTCGCAAACCACTTCTCGCGTATCTCATCCCAGATATGTTCCACAGGATTGCATTGTGGACTATAAGCGGGCAACCAAATCAATCTCATGTTTTGAGGAATTTTCAATTCTTGGGCCTTGTGCCAGCTGGCCTGATCCATAAGCATGAGAATCAAATCACCAGGATGACGAGTAGCTACTTCCTCCAGGAACATCGACATCATGCAGGCGTTTACCTCCGGCAGGATCAAAGAATCCATTGTCCCATCATGCGGGCTTACCGCTGCAAAGGCATAGGTATACTCCCTTACGACTTGCGTCGGGACATCAGGTCTCAGGCCCGAAGGCGCCCAGCACCGCCGCGGATCGCTGATTCGGCCAAACCGGCCTTCATCCTGAAACATCAACCGCACCTTTCTACCTTGCGCTGCTTGGCATTTTACTTCTTCCTGGACGAGGGCAGGGAGGTTTTTTTAAATTCCTCCTGAGCGGCAAAGTCCGTACGCGAATGCTTCGAACGAGGGTCGATCTTACGCCAGCCATGTCGAGCCAACATCCGGTAAATAGTGGATTTTGGCACCTTCTTGCCAAAAAGCTCCTCATAGGCGATTTTTATCTCGCCGACTACCAGAACTCCACCGGATTTAGCCTTTTCTAAAAAAGAGTCGAGAAGCTCTTTCTCCTGGTTGATTGTTAAATTACTATATCTCCTGCCACCACGCCCTTTACCCAGTAAGACTTTCTCGCCTTCCCGGAGATAACGGCTCTGAATAATTTTGACCGTGCTCTGGCTCCACCCAACAGCCTTGGCCGTATCAACAGGATTCATGTTCAAGGCCGCTCTTAACCAAAGACATTGAACTCTCTGAAAATCAGCCTTGGTTTTAGTTTGACCCAGTAGGTTTCTTAATGATTCTTGTTGCTGATCGCTTATTGCTTTAGGCGTTCTCATAATATCCTCCAATAAATAAGTAAGTTTATCTGGAAGATATTATATATTAGTTTGTGTTTGAATGCAACTTCGTATAAACATTCAAAATTCATCCAACAGATGCGCAAAAAGCACAATCTGTCTGTTTGTCCATGTTTTGTCATTTATACCAATGTGTGAATTCAAACAAGCACGGATAAACGAGTTTATCCGTGCCACCCGGTAGCCGCAGACATAACTTGCAGGAACCAAGTTGATGATAACATGCCTTCAAAATATCCAGAAGTAAATGAATTCTTGTTACATTATAAAAAATGCCATTCAGAAAAAACGATGAATGAATTTTTCTTGCCAGTCTTAAAATACTATTATTTATTCCGTCGATTGCCAACTGATTTCGATTAACTTCTTTAGTGCACTTTTTGCATTGCCCGTGTCAATAGACCGTGAGGCAATTTCTATTCCTTCGGTAAAATCGTTTGCCAATCCTCCTGCAATAATTGCTGCGGCTGCGTTTACGAGCACTATATCCCTTTTAGGACTGTGAATACCTTCCAGTATTTCTCTGATTGCTGTAGCACTTTCTTCGGCAGTATTAACGGTTAAATCCGATAGCTTCGATTTATTTATGCCAAATTCTTCCGGATTAAAATAATAACTTCTTGTCGTACCCCCAACGAGCTCACAAATTTTTGTTTTATTCGTTGTAGTTATCTCGTCCAGACCGTCTAATCCATGTACAACAAATGCGTGTTTATCTCCCAGCATTTTTAGCGCCTCTGCCATGATAAACGTCATGTGCTCACTGTATACCCCAAGGACGCGATGGGTGGCCCCGGCAGGGTTTGCTAAAGGGCCAATGATATTGAATATCGTACGAATCCCAATCTCTTTTCGAGGACCAAGGGCGTACTTCATTGCCTGATGCAAAAGTGGCGCGAAAAGAAACCCGATGTTGACGACGGCAAGACATTTTTCCACCGTTTTTACATCGGCCTCAAGATTAATTCCTAATCGCATCAAGACGTCTGCGCTTCCACATCGGCTGGAAAACGCCTTATTGCCGTGCTTGGCAACCTTCAGTCCGGCGCCTGCAACAACGAAAGCGGCAGCAGTGGAAATGTTGAAGGTATTTCTGGCGTCACCACCCGTTCCGCAGGTGTCGACCACGATATCATTTCCTGTCTCTATTTTTATCGCCCTTTTTCTCATAGCAATGGTGCATCCGGTAATCTCTTCTACCGTTTCACCCTTCATACGTAGGGCAGTAATAAAAGATGCGATCTGTGCATCGGTGGCATTCCCATCCATAATGTGTGCCATCGCCGCCAGGCTTTCTTCCATGGTCAGATGCTGGCTACTCACCAATTTGGATATAGCTTTTTTTACTGGCATACCGATATAAAAAATGAAAAAGGAGTTTTCCCTTGACGTAAAATATGATATAAGTTAGAATATTCATCTTTGATTTTTGAAAATAACAATTTTTCATATCATTTTGAAGAAAGGATAAATAGCTTATTTATGGCAAAAATACAAATAACGTCCGACGAAAATATACGGGAAGCATTAAGAAGATTTAAAAAGATGTGTGATAAAGAAGGCATTATTAATCAATCAAAACGTATTGCTTATTTCGAAAAACCTTCAGAAAAAAAACGCCGGGAGGAAAGCCGGAGGATTAAAAATATTAAAAGGGCGCAAAAATTAGGTATTTCAGGCTTGGCAAGTCCTACCCGTACTCAAAAGAATACCTATTCAAAGAATACGTATTCCAAATACTCGTCATTTTAAATATCAGCCTTCCATGGTAATTTCTGCGCATCACCCCATAAGAGTTCCAAATCATAAAAATGACGCATCTCTTTATCAAAAAGATGAACAATGACGTCTCCATAGTCCATGAGTATCCATTTGGCTTCCTGATACCCTTCCATACCCATCCAATGGATACCATAGCTATGCAGTTTTAATTCTATTTCCTTTGCGATGCCCTGTAATTGGCGTTCGTTGAAACCGCTGCAAATAACGAGGAAATCCGTAATAAAGGTTAAACCTTGCACGTCAAATATGAAAATATCTGACGCCTTTTTATCATCTGCAGTTTTAGCGCAAAGGATTGCAATTTCTTTAGGATCTATGGTATCTATCCCTCCGGGGCGCCTATCGCTGTTTTGTGTCAAAACTTTCACCAAAATCTGCCTCATATTGCATTGAGGGTTTTATTTCTGACAGACTGCTTCCGCAATAGTAACAAAATCTCGCGTATCTGGGGTTCACATCAAGACAATTTTCACACCGATGGTATAAAAGGGTGCCGCAAAGAATACAAAAATTTGCTCCTTTTACATGATTATCAAATTGACAATTTGTGTTAGGACATATTCTGTCATCCCGTTCTGTAACCATATTACCAGACATAAGAACCTCCCATTGAAAAGGGTATTTTCAAACCTTGACCACAGCCATTCATGTGGGGTGAACGGCAGTTCACCCCACACCTGCAACTCGTTGCGTTTTCTGCAACCTGTTTTTTCTTTTACTAAGGAATGTGCAAAAAGGCGCCTATTTTGGGTGAAAATTTAATGATAATTCCCGCAAAGACAACCGACACAATGGACATAAGTTTCAGCAGAATGTTTAAGGACGGACCTGATGTGTCTTTAAAGGGATCTCCCACCGTATCACCAACAACAGCCGCTTTGTGCGCAGATGAGCCCTTTCCGCCTCCGGCACCACTTTCAATGTACTTTTTCGCATTGTCCCAAGCCCCGCCGGCATTCGCCATAAAGACTGCCAGCAGGAAGCCTACTGTCAAACTGCCAGCCAAAAGCCCTATCACTCCGGCCACACCCAACACCAAGCCAGAAACAATAGGTACCAGCAAGGCCAGGAGAGAAGGGACAAACATTTCACGCTGTGCTCCTTTCGTACTGATTGCCACACAGGCTGCATAATCGGGTTTTCCCGTTCCTTCCATGATTCCGGCGATTTCTCTGAATTGTCTTCTTACCTCTTCCACCATGCTACCTGCAGCACGGCCTACAGCCTTCATTGTTATGGCACTGAAGACAAACGACGACATACCGCCAATAAATAAGCCGATAAGTACTTTTGGGTTAATTAAGGTAACATCCAGGTAATTCATGAGGTCAGATAATTTTGCACTGGCTAAATCCATTGATGTACCAGCAATTTGGATGACCGTGACCCCTGATCTTTCCAGTCCCACCTTTATTTGTTCGACAAAGGAGGCAATCAGCGCCATGGCCGTGAGCGCAGCAGAACCGATTGCAAAACCTTTTCCTGTTGCTGCCGTTGTATTTCCTAATGCATCGAGTGCATCTGTCCTCTCTCTGACAAAAGGCTCAAGACCGCTCATTTCCGCATTACCGCCGGCATTATCAGCAATGGGTCCATACGCATCCGTTGCCAGGGTTAATCCCAAGGTGGAAAGCATACCCACTGCTGCAATGGCGATACCGTAAAGGCCAAGTGAAATATTTGAAAAACCGCCAGCAAAGGCATAGCTTAATAAGATTGCTGCAGAAATGGTAATGACGGGGATAATTGTAGACATCATGCCAGTGGCGATGCCGTCAATAATCACTGTTGCAGGGCCCGTCTTTGCTTGTCCGGCAATACCCTTTGTTGGTGAATAATTGGAAGAGGTGTAGTATTCTGTACCCTTGCCAATGATAACACCCGCTATTAGCCCGGTCACAATCGAACCCCATACGCCGAAATTTTGGGGCAGCATGACCTTGATAACTACGGCGGATGAAATCAGAATCAGAATTGAACTGAGGTTAATTCCCTTTCCCAACGCCTTCAGGAGTTCTTTCTGGGATGCCTCTTCCTTTGTTTTAACCGCGTAAATTCCTATAATAGAGAGGAAGATGCCGAGTCCTGCCAAAATCATAGGAACAACCATCCCGGCAATACCGAGACCAGCAGTTACACCCAGCGCCGCACAGGCCAACATGGAGTTATAATAGGATTCATACAGATCTGCTCCCATTCCCGCTACGTCGCCGACGTTGTCGCCTACATTATCTGCAATGGTGGCAGGGTTTCTTGGGTCGTCTTCGGGTATACCTGCTTCTACTTTACCCACCAAATCGGCTCCCACGTCGGCAGCTTTGGTGAATATTCCGCCGCCTACCCTTGCGAACAAGGCCTGGGAACTGGCGCCTATGCCAAAGCATGGCAGCATCATGGCCATGTCAAGCAACGAAACGTTGGTAAATTTGCGGAAGACAAAGAACCATAAAGAAATATCAAGTAGTCCCATACCAACCACGATAAGTCCCATGACAGCGCCGCTTCTAAATGCAACCTGGAGACCCTGGTTCAACGATTTTCGTGCGCCTTCTGCGGTCCTTGAACTTGCGCTGGTGGCGGTCTTCATACCCAGGAAACCGGCAAGACCCGACAAAAAACCGCTGGATAGAAAAGCAAAAGGAACAACCTTCGATTGGGCATGCAATCCAAAGGAGATTAAAAGAAGAACAAGAAAAGCGCCGATAAAGAATATACTTACAACTTTGTATTGTTGCTTCAGGTAGGCATAGGCGCCTTCTCTGACGTGCCCGGCGATCAATTTCATTTTGTCATTGCCATCGGGCGACTTCATAACTTCCTTGTAAAACTTCCTCGCATAAAAGAGGGCGAACAGTGCGCCAATCGGTGCAATCCACCACAATTTGGGTATGGCATGGGCTTGCTCATTCGTTTTCTTGTAGGCCGCCGTACCTTCCAGTTCAAACAACGGTCTTTCTTTTTGAGTAGCTTCTCCAAGATCAAACTGAGGTTTATTTTCGTCACTCTTTACGGTGCCTTGGGCATGTGCGCTGCGGGATAATAACCCCGACTTTGATACTCCACAGACCAAGGTCGTTAACATTAACAGTATCATGATAATGCTAACCCTGGTATTTTTAAAAATCGGTTTATGTAAAAAACTATTCATCAGCTTACATCATTCTCCTTTCTGTTTTCTAATTATATCTTTTTCTGTTAAGTTACAAGGTATCCATAACTCCTACCACGTGTCTTTTTTTGACATGCTTTGGAGAAAATCCTTTTTCTTCTCAATCATGTGAATCAACTCGGGGATATTGGTCGAGGCATCTTCCGGATGATTGGTATGATATTTTTTCCATTCTTGCATGGCTGACTCACAATATTGAAGCGCCATGTCAAGGTTTTCTTCCCTTTCAGCACATAATGCCGCATGCCACAAGACATGGCAAATGGTTCTTTCTACTGCCAGAACATTACGTAATTTCTGGGTATGCAAAAGAGATTGCCGTAACCAATAAAGAGCCTCTTCGTAATTGTCTTCACCCGCCTCTTTCTTTAACTGTTCACGGTAATACGGTGCATATTTGAAAAATCGTTGATCAAATAAATGGAAATACATATACCCCAGCTCAAAGAAAAGGTCTCCGTTATCGGGATTCTTTACAGCCCCTTTCTTTGCAAAGTTTAAGCCTAAATATATCCATTTCCATTTGCTTTGCGGAGCATCCCATTCACTGGCAATATTATATGCCATATTCCATGCCTGAAAAACCCAAACCGCGGGGAAATTCGGCTGTAATTTGGCGATAAGATTGTTCACGGTTAAAAGTTCATAGTATTTTTTTTCTTCGTGCCGGGCAATGGCCCTTGCCCAGAGAAAATCTACCGCAATTCCCCGAAAACCTCCCATGAGAAGCAATGGAATGCTTTCCGTTGGATCGTAACGTGGCCTGCTGACTCCCGATGTATTGCGGAAAGAAGCAGTCCATACATTTACCAAAAAAATACCACACAGCAAAAGCAATAAAAAAACGTTCCTCTTTTGGTGACCCAAGGTTTAGAAAAACTCTCTTTTTTTTAAAATAATAGCGGACAGAAAAAGGCAAATACCGGCATATACGACAGCATACCCAAAAGAAACTACAACAGTTTCTAAAGGGATGTTGATGCCTTTTAAGAGAAACTTCAAGCCATCAAATCTTTTAAAATCTGGTAAAATTAAGCAAATCCATTCCAAAGGTTTTTTGATAAGGTGATCCACATAAACCAGAAGAATATTGGGGGTTTTCAGCGCACCGGGTACGGCATGTTCATGCGCATGATGATCTTGAATGAGTAAGGAGAAGTCTTTGATAAATTCTAGTATATGCCCGCATAAGAACACAACAAACGCTGCTGCAATACTCACCGGAGCCGATAGATAGGTCGATCCCATTACCGCAATGGATATGATCAGCAAAAATTTCAAAAAGGTAATAATAACGGCTTTTCCATAATTCGACACAAAACCTTGTTGGGTCGAAAATACCTTAACATCCATTTGTGTAGCACCAATATAATCCGTGGGAAGGATGGGGAAAATCGAAATATTCAGAGTATCATTCTTCAGGACACGTTCAGGATCTATTTTCAATACAAATGGTTTATCGATCTGAGCGGATCTGACTTCCGTTTTTCCGCAACCTACAATTCCATCCTCTACCGTTATCATCAAGGGGATCGTGTCAATGAACCCCCGATCACTTTCGAGTTTTAGATTACACTCTACATCAAGACCGGAAGTATTCGTATGGGTTTTCTTAATATCAGAGAAACTCCACAGTGCAACCCCAGACCTTCCCCCTGCAATCCATGCGATTCCCTGGCGTGCATGGTGCAACTTGCCCTGAATAGAAAAATGCGATGCGGCAAACTCCGTCCTCGCCTTTAATATACCGCGGTATTCTTCCGGCACATTTGATGCACGGTATTGAATAGAAACGAGATTGAACGAACTCAAAATTACCAAAAGGAGCGCGGATAACAGGACAAAGCCTGTTATTTTGCCCGCAACAAGTTTTAACCGTGACACAGGCTTTGATAAAATACCGTAGATGGTCTTGTCCTCTATTTCGTGCGGTAATGCTGTGGCAGAAAGAAGGATTACTCCTGTAATGCATAAGAGCACTACCACCTGAAAGAACACGACCATGGCCATTTTAATCCTTGCATCCGGCTCATCCGTCGTTGGGATAGCCGGCAAAATTGCCATAATAAGAATACCGAGCCCAATCAGGACGTGGAGCGTTTTCTTTCGAAATGATTCTCGAAGTGTATGGATAGCAATGGTTCGAATCATCAGAACTTCAGGGTAAAGAGCTATCTGTCAACGACGCTGAATAATGCTTATAAATAAATCTTCCAAGGTAGATGACGGATGTTTGATGGACAAAACAGTTCCCTTCCTACTCTCAATAAAAGCCTTTACTGCCTCAATGTCGTCATTAAAAAGATTTTTAATCACAAATTCGATAGCATCGTTTTGGGATAATAGCTCTCTTACGGTTCCTGCTACTTGCAAAACACCCTTATTGAAGATGGCGATCCTGTCACAAATGTCCTGCACGTCAGCTAATAAATGAGAACAAAGAACAACGGTTTTTTTTCGCCGTTTAAAATCCAGAATAAGATCCTTCATCTGCCGGCTACCCATGGGGTCTAAACCACTCGTCGGCTCATCCAATATTACTAATTCCGGATCATTGATCAAGGCTTGCGCAAGCCCTATTCTTCGCAACATTCCCTTTGAGTATTGACTTAGTGGCCGTTTGCGAACGTGATCCAACTTTACCTCATGGATTAATGCGTCAATCCTCCGTTTTCTTTCTTTTTTTTCAATATCAAAGAGCTTTGCATAAAAATCGAGAATTTCCTCGGCGGTGAGAAATTTATATAAATACGACTCCTCCGGTAAAAAACCTATGTTCCTTTTAATCGTTAAATTACCCGAAGGGTAGCCCAACACCCAGGATTTGCCGCTGGTGGGAAAGAGGAGGCCAAGAAATAATTTTATCGTAGTTGTTTTACCCGACCCATTAGGACCAAGTAATCCAAATATTTCTCCCCTCTCGATCGTTAAGTTAAGATTTGTTAAGGCGGAGGTACTTTTGCGTCTCCAGAAATCTTTATAAACCTTTGTAAGTCCTTCTGCCCTAATTGCGTAACTATCCAAAGAGTTCTTAATTTCCCGCCTTAAAAAATAATACGTATTTATTAAAATATAGGATAAACGCTACGCTAATGTAATCAAAAGTAGTGGATAAGTCAAATGATATTTAAAGTTAAGGGATTTCAAACTCAATAAAAATGTGAGCCGAAGATGCGTTTTGTGGCGGTGTTTGGATCAAGGTTTTTGATTTTTGGTTTTATCTCACGGAAAAGACATTCTCTCCCATGTTCATCCGTGTGATGTACGGGTGTCATGAAGCCAACGTGGCAGATATCGTACCCGTCATCAAGGTAATCGGCTTTCAAATCAACACAAATCCGATATAAATCGTACCAGGCGATCGATGATAAACGTAACAGATACGTATACATGCAAGTGTCATTGCCAGGGCGACAGTCCGGAGCAATCCCCGGCACCTGAATTGCTTTGCTTCGCCCGCAATGTCTACTTTCTTTTTGCATTCATTCTACATCTCCGAATCAGGCCGAACCTTTTAGGATCAAAGGACATGTAATTTGCTGACCTTGCGGAAATGGTATCCATAAACTGCGAGGGTAACGGATAGTGGTAATAATTCACGACGATGAAAGGACGTCCATAGCAAGAGTTTCCAAAACTGGGTGCGCCCATTACCAACAATACCAAGATGATAGATGGCACGAAATAAGGCCAGTATATGATTAAATGTAAATCGAACTTTAATCTTAGGCGCCTTATATTCCCGGAAGAAGGTCTTTATACGCTGATAATAGCTTTCAGGAGAATAAATGTGTCTCAAAATCCTTTTATATCCATCCCTCAAAATATCGGCATCCATAGTAGGAATTATATTTGTTGTGCCATCTACATTATCCCCTGACATCTGTCCAAGCAATCGTCCTTCTTGCTTCAGACGTTCATATAACTTTGTCCCCGCCGGGGCCTGAAGCAGACCAATCATTGCCGACACAATTCCGCTTTTCTGGATAAAATCAATTTGCCGCTGGAAAATGGATGGCGTGTCGCTGTCAAAGCCCACGATAAAGCCTGCTTGTACCTGCAGTCCCGCCCGCTGAATACGCCTTACGTCTTCAACGAGGTTGCGGTTCTTGTTCTGCTTTTTGTTACATTCTGCCAGGCCATCAGCATCCGGCGTTTCAATTCCGACGAAAACCGTATCAAAGCCCGCTTCGGACATCATTTGCATCAGAGGTTCATCGTCGGACAGGTTGATGGAGACTTCCGCGTTAAATGGTATCGGCACATGTTCGCTTTGCCATTTGATTAAAGCGGGAAGCAATTCGTCCTTGAGTCTTTTTTTGTTTCCGATGAGATTATCATCTACGAAGAACACCGGTCCGCGCCACCCCAGGCGATAGAAACTGTCCACCTCAGCAATAACTTGCTCCGTAGTTTTGGTGCGCGGACTTCGCCCAAACAAGGCCGTTACATTGCAAAACTCGCAGTGGTATGGACAACCCCGCGAGTATTGTATACTCATCGAGGCATATTGTTTCAGGTTGGCCAGCTCCCAAAGAGGTGCCGGTGTCTCGCGAATATCAGCAAAACAGGATGTGCTGTATACACGCTTGGCACAATTATTACTTAGATCTTCCAAAAAGGGTGGCAGGGTTAGCTCTGCCTCATTAAGTACGAAATGATCGACATCCTTAAATTGCTCGTGCTCGCTCGTGAATAAAGGCCCGCCGGCAATCACCTTGACGCCAGCTTTCTTGCAACGTGCAATGATGTGTTGCGCCGAAGTTCTTTGCACCACCATACTGCTGATAAACACATAATCCGCCCATGCCAGATTCTCATCCGTGAGCCTTGCCACATTGACATCAACCAGGCGCTTTGACCACTCTGCCGGCAGCATCGCGGCGACAGTCAGAAGACCCAGTGGCGGAAAGGAGGCCTTTTTGCGTACGAACTTAAGTGCGTGTTTGAAACTCCAAAATGTATCCGGGAACTCAGGGTATATCAATAGTACATTCATTATGCTTCCTTCACATTCTCGCCCAGCAATGAGCGGTAAAAAAAATTTTGCTTTATTATAAAAACGGTCTCCGTGGAAGGCCGTAAACAAACGCCTCATGATTTTGTTCTATGGTGTAACTGGCACACGAATCACTTCTTTCTGAATTTTATCCGCTCGGGAAATTTCTTGTTAAGCCGTGACCTTGATCCAACGATAAATTTATTGTATAGGAATTTTCATTTTACTTAAGCGGGTTACAGGGTGGCATGGACAAACAAGTTTGTCCATGCCACCCTGTAGCCGAAGACATAACTTGAAAATAATAATTGAAAAAAGCATGGAAGGCATACATTTATTGACAAAGACAGGTGCTAATCCATAGAAGGCCAATTCATGCAAAAGGTGAAAACTGAGATTTCGAAAAAGCTTAAAAAGGGTCTTCACCTGAGTATTCGGCCTGGTCGTATGATACGGTTGGAAGTGACCCATGAGTCCTTGATCATCCACACAAAACTTTTGCCTCATTACGTGATGGCAGAGGCTTATATCATATACAAGATACTGGATAATCATATTCGTGTCAAGGAAAGAGAGTATGGGAATCAAGAACCTGGGTATATTCTGGCTCTTTCTGCCAACACCTTTGTAGGGGGAAGCTATCTTGAGGCACTGACTGAGAATGCCTGGCAGAAGCTTATGAAGACCCATGCGAAGCGGGGAACGAATGAGAAAAGAATTTGCCAGTTTACGAATAAGTTTTCCGGCCACCTTCCGGCAGGCGAGTTTCTTGCAAACGGAGTGTATCAGTTGTGCGCACAACTGATCTATAACTTGTTGCTCTGGATACGGAACCTGATGGTGCCTAAACCAAACCGGAAGAAGCGCATCAAAAGAATACGGCGTTGCGTAAGGCTGACAGCCTCCAGGATAATCACGAACAGATGTCAGATATGAAGGGAAATATCGACTATGCATCAGGTACATGATGTGGTCTTGAGCATGCTCCTGGTAGGTGTTTTCGGTATTGTTTTTGTCGCTTTCGCTCACCAAATTCTTGCTTTCACTCGTTGTCGCTGGATTTAGGTTTAAAGTGTTTCGTTGCA
Source organism: Candidatus Brocadia sapporoensis (assembly GCF_001753675.2). Lineage (GTDB taxonomy): Bacteria > Planctomycetota > Brocadiia > Brocadiales > Brocadiaceae > Brocadia > Brocadia sapporoensis. Next base: position 57,927 of record NZ_MJUW02000017.1, read on the forward strand.
TTTCCATATTATATAGTGAAAAAAGCGCTTCGTTCTATGAGTTCATCTTTATTCAAAATGTGATATTCTAAATTAGCTAGTTCCAACTCAAACAATTCATCAACAGAAGGCAACCGTTTAACATCACCGCCAAATAGTGTATTTGAGATTTCAGGTATCTGATAAAATCGGTTGCTCATAAATCGTCAGAATTACATTGTCAATAAGTCGTGTCTTGCCAATCCTGACTGCCAGGGCGACAACATCGCCGCTTTGAGCTTTTTGCACGGACTCAAGGGTTTCTGGATTAACGACGGAAATATAATCAATCGTGGCAGACTTACTTTGGGAAATAATTTTCTCCATTTCCCTTACCATTTCTTCCGTATTTACAATACCTGTCTTTACCAGAGACTGCGCCCTTATCAACGCCTGATATAAACAAAGGGCATCGTTCCTTTCCGTTTCGCTAAGATAGGCATTTCTGGAACTCAGGGCCAACCCATTCTGATCCCTGATCGTCGGAAGTACTTTTATCGTAACACCGGCATTTAGATCGGAAACGATTCTCCTGATCACCACGGTTTGCTGGAAGTCTTTTTGCCCGAAATAGGCAACGTCCGGTTGTATGAGATTGAAGAGTTTCAGCACAACGACGGCAACACCCCGGAAATGGCCCGGACGTGATTTCCCGCAGAGCTTGTCTTCCAGGGATTCAGGAATTACCGCGGTGCAAAATCCATCCGGATACATCTCCGATGCACCCGGATTGAATACGATGTTTACTCCCTCCTGAGAAAGGATGTTGCAATCATTGTCAAACGTCCTGGGATATCGCGAAAAATCCTCATTTTTTCCAAATTGCAGAGGGTTTACAAAGATACTCACCACCACCGCATCGTTTTCTTTCTTGGCCTGCCGGACAAGGCTCAGATGCCCTTCATGCAGGGCACCCATCGTTGGCACCAAACCAATCGTCGAACGGCGTTCTTTCAATACCCTGATGTATTGCTTCAAAGCTTGTACTGCAGTAATTACTTGCACCAGTTTCACTTCCGCCTTCAACTCAAATCAACACGATATCTTTTGCACCCATAATACGTTCGCAGTAATGGCATTGTAATCGTATCGGATTTTTGTTTACCACATGTTGTTTGGTTTTTATGTTGTTATGGTTGCTTACACAATTGGGATTAAAACACTTCACAATGCCATCGATGATCTCCGGAATTACGGTATTGAATTTTTTAACAACTTCGTAATCCTTGATGATATTGACCGTTGCATTCGGGGCGATAAGGGCAATTTTGTTCGCCTCTTTTTGGTCAATAATTTTACCTTCAATTTTGATAATTCCTTTTTTCTTTAAAAATTTACTCGTTAAATTTATGCCAACAAGGACGACCTGCTCTTCATTCTGAATATGTAAAAGGTCCGCAACCTTCAGAGTGCTTTTGCTGTCGATGTGGTCAATCACGGAGCCATCTTTAATTGCCGCAACGTCCAGATGTTTCATGCGATAGCCCCCAAAACGGCTGCCAATATAGCCTTCCTTACAGGAACTCCATTGCGTGCCTGATGAAAATACACGGCAAAATCTGTTGCATCCAGGCTGTCATCCATTTCATCCACCCGTGGCAAAGGGTGTAACACCTTTAAGTCATTCTTAATGCCAACCTCTTCAAGCATTGCCCTGCTTAGTCGATAGATACCGCGCACCTTTTCAAATTCCACCGGATCTGCAAACCGCTCCTTTTGTATCCTGGTACAATAAATTACGTCAAGCCGCCTGCTTATTCCCCTGAGGGATTCGTTTTCATGGCATTTTACCTTACGGTCTTTCAGCACATCGATAAAATCGTTTGGCAATTGCAGGCTGGGTGGTGAAATAAAATACATTTCTGCACCAAAATGCGACAAGGCATAAGCAAGGGAATGTACCGTTCTGCCGTACTTCAGGTCACCCAAGAATCCAATCGTTAGCCCTTCAAGTGTCCCTTTGGTCTTCTGAATGGTATAAAGGTCCAAAAAAGTTTGTGTTGGGTGTTGATTCGCACCGTCTCCGGCATTGATTACCGGTATAGTGGCAACATCTGCCGCTAATTGTGCAGAACCTTCGAGGTAGTGCCTTAACACGATGATGTCGCAATAACCCTCCACAATCTTTATAGAATCACTTAAAGATTCGCCCTTGGCAGCCGAAGAAACCCCTGATTCTGCAAAGCCGATTACCGAACCTCCCAGCCGTTTCATGGATGATTCGAAGCTTAACCGTGTCCGTGTCGAAGGCTCAAAAAATAAAGAGGCAAGCACTTTGCCTTTCAGGAGTTCCGTATTGTCCATCTGTTCCATCTGTTTGGCCAGATCGAGGATATATAATAATTCTTCTTTGTTGAAATGTCTGATGGAAATGATATCTCTTTGCTTAAACCTTACCATATACTCCGAAAACGCTTGTCCGAAGCCGCTGTGAATAAAATTTGCGTAACAATGTAACAGACCTCGCAGGACATTACAAGGAAAATCAACCTATGGATATAAAACCAGACGTTTCGTTTACAAAATCTATTGACAATAAACAATTTTATTCGGTATAGTAGAACTTTTCATGATATGAGGAAAATATCTGCTGTATTGAGATTTCAAGCATTGTATTTCGGTACGGCTTGATGGTGAAGTTATAAAGGAACCGGGAATTTATGAAAGCATTGCATGTTGGACTCGTCGGTATGGGAACCGTGGGTGCAGGAGTAGCAAAAATTCTTCTGGAAAAAAATTCGCCCCTTCTGGAAAAACTTGATTGCATACCGGTATTAAAAGGTATTGCCGATTCCAACCCGGAGGCAAAAAACAAAATAAACATACCATCGAATGTCCTCTTTACTGCTGATGCCCGGGAACTTGTCAATCATCCGGATATACAGATTATTGTAGAGCTGATCGGGGGATTGCACCCCGCGAAAGAAATTATTACTTTAGCCCTTGAAAATGGCAAAGATGTCGTAACAGCAAACAAAATGCTTTTAGCCCTTCATGGCTCAGAGCTCTTTCAGAAGGCACGGCAGCATGGCAAAAGCATTTCCTTTGAGGCAAGTGTAGGCGGAGGGATACCGGTCATTGCTGCCCTGAGAGACGGTTTTATTGCCAATAGAATCGAATCCATCTGTGGTATTGTAAACGGAACGACCAATTACATCCTCACCAAGATGACCAAAGAACAGGTTACCTATAGCGATGCCCTTGCCGAGGCACAGAAGCTTGGTTATGCAGAAAAAGATCCCACGATGGATGTCGAAGGCATAGACGCATCGCACAAACTTGCTATTTTGGCAAGGATTGGTTTTGGGGTTGACTTTGATTATAACAGTATCTATCACGAAGGTATTAGCACGGTGGATCTGTCTGATATTTGGTATGCACGCGAACTGGGATATACCTTAAAGCTCCTGGCGATCGCCAAAAAAGGGGAAAACACGATCGAACTTCGCGTTCACCCCACTCTCCTTCCTCATGAACATCCCCTGTCTTCAGTACATGGCGTCTTTAACGCTGTCTGCATAACCGGGAGTGCGGTGGGAGATGCAATGCTCTATGGCAGGGGGGCTGGTCAAATGCCAACCGCCAGCGCCGTCGTTGCAGATCTTGTAGATGTTGCACTGGGAAGAGCAGGGATTACCTTTGCCGCCATGAAAACTTTTTCTGGCTGCTCTGAGCGTTTTCCTATCGCAAACGCCCTGCAGTTTAAGACGTGTTATTATTTGCGGTTCTCTGTTGTCGATAAGCCTGGGGTGCTTGCAAAAATAACCGGTATTCTGGGAAAATATGAGATCAGCATTGCCTCGGTTATTCAGCACAAGGCCAGGGAAGCCGGTAATGTCCCGCTGGTAATGATGACTCACCTTGCAGAAGAAGGCAATCTGCAAAAGGCGCTTGTGGAGATTCAGCAACTTGATGTAATAAAAGACCACACAAAATTTCTCCGTGTAGAAGAATAGGTGAACTTGTGAAATACTGTATTGTTGTTCCCGACGGGCTGGCAGATTATCCCATAGACAAACTCAGCGGCAGAACGCCTGTGGAAGCAGCACGTACCCCTTTTCTGGATTTTCTTGCACAAAACGGACAGCTTGGACTTGTCAAAACTATACCGAATGGGTTTCCCGCCGGCAGTGACGTTGCTAATCTTACCTTACTGGGGTATAGCCCCAGGGAATACTATTCAGGACGTGCACCCCTTGAAGCTGCCAGTATTGGCATCAAACTCAACGACGACGATTGGGCATTCCGGTGTAACTTTATTACTGCTACCGGAGATGTTCTGGAGGACTTCTGTGCGGGTCATATAAAAACCGATGAGGCATCAGTGCTCATCAAACTCCTGAACGAAAAATTTGGCAATGATAGTATTCAATTTTATACCGGCAAGAGCTATCGCCATATCATGGTATACAAAGGCGCTCAAAAAATGGATGCCAGGTGTTTCCCTCCCCATGACATTATGGGTCAGTCAATTCAAAAGCATCTTCCGAAAGGAAATGGAAGCGAGATTCTTATCGATCTCATGGAACGTTCCCGGGCGTATCTGTCGAATCACGATGTTAACAAGGTACGTATCGACCTGGAAGAAAATCCTGCAAATATGATCTGGCTATGGGGACAGGGGCATCGGCCAAAAATGCCCACATTCAAAGAACGATTTCATCTCACGGGCGCCGTCATTACTGCCGTAGATTTGATTAAGGGTATTGCCTGTTATCTGGGATGGGACATCATCCAGGTGCCTGGTGTTACCGGTTACCTTGATACGAATTATACCAATAAGGGGCAATATGCCGTCAAGGCGCTGGAAACCAACGATGTTGTATTGGTTCATATCGAGGCTCCCGATGAGGCAGGACACGAAGGCAACGTGCATGAAAAGATATTGGCTATTGAACAGGTTGATAGCAAGATAATCGGGCCCCTTCTTGAAGCAAAAAACATATTCCGAGACCTGCGAATCCTGGTGCTTCCGGATCATTACACGCCTATTGTTAAACGGACACATACCCCTGAACCGGTTCCCTTTGTGGCTTATGGTTCCGGTATAGAGAAGGGTATAGGGCTTCCGTACAGTGAAACCAATGCCCGTGCCTCCGGTCTTCATATCGGGGAGGGACACCGTCTCATCGAGCACTTTATTTCAGGTATTTTTCGGTAGACATCACTCGCCGTAAGAGGAGGGTCTTCTCTTGGAACGAAATATCCCCGTTTTCTCCTGCAGCATGGAGAAAGCTTTTGTCGGATAGGTAGTGAATGCCAAAAGAAAATTGTTATTGCGAAGAGTGGAGCGACGAAACAATCTGATATTTAAAAAGACTTACGATTGCTTCGCTGTTGTTCGCAGTGACAATAACATATGTAGACATTTTTGTGAAACGCTACGCTTGTGAGTTTGTTCCTGTAATTTACAGTATCTTTTTAGGAGTCCAGCCATGTTCGGAGGAAAGCACATGTTACTCAGGTGTGGGTGAGCATACATACTGAAGTGGCGGTGCCATTTCCAGGTTCGATGGATAAGGTGTGGACTCACAATGATCCTCTCTTAGCACATTTCCTGAAGTTGCAAGACCATCTTTTGTCTCGCAACTCTATGTATCATTCGGTAAGAAATCCAACCTCTATCCGTCTCAGATAATAACCCTGCAGGAAAGACGCCGCCCTTTTTCCAATAGTTCATTGGATATATTTGTTTTTAAAATAATAAACTGGAGGTGTCTGTGGAAAAGTCTGATATTTTAAACAACTTGGCTCAGGCCGTGATTGATATGGATATCGCCCGTGTCAGTAAGGCGGCTGCCGAGGCAATAAGCTCTCATATTGATCCTTATGAGGCAATAACGGATGGCCTTGCAAAGGGGATGGATAAGGTCAGCGAGCTCTTCGAGCACGAGGAATACTTTGTCCCGGAAATACTCCTCTGCGCTGACGCTATGTATGCAGGCATTGAAATGCTTAAACCTCATTTTCCCAAAGAGGCGGCGCCGAATAAGAAAAAGGCGGTCATTGGCGTCGTCAAGGGTGACACCCATGATATCGGGAAAAATCTTGTAAAGATCATGCTGGATAATGCCGGATTTGAAATGCACGATCTGGGGAGAAATGTTCCCTATGCAAAGTTTATTGATATTGCAGGAGGGCTAAACGCCGATCTTGTTTGCCTTTCTACTCTCATGACCACAACGATGGATGGTATGCAAGTGATAATTGAAGATATGAAAAAAGCCGGGATTCCATCCAGGATCATGATTGGCGGGGGTCCCATATCCCCGGCATTTGCGAAAAATATCGGCGCTGATGGATACGCAAAGAATGCAGCCGAAGCGGTTAAGGTTGCAAAAGGGTTGTTTCAGACCATTCAAGTGCCACTAATCTTTAAAACTCCGGAATTCGTAAGTGTGAGAAAGATGAAGGAGGGGTGCAATGAACGCTGCTGATGAAATGACACCAAAAGAGAGGATGCTGGCAATGCTCCAGGGGAAGGATACCGACCGGCTTCTCGTAAGCCCCCTGATCCTGAATTTTGCATCCAGAAGTTTAAATCTTCCGGTACGAAGTTTTTGCACAGACGGTAAAAACATGGGAGACGCCAACATCGCCTGCTTTAAAAAGTACCGCCACGATATCGTCTATATTTTTTCTACTACATCTACCGTGGCAGAGGCCATGGGCACCAGGATGTATTTCCCCGAGGATGATGCCCCACAGGTAGAAACCCCATTTCTGCAGTCACGAGAAGACATCACGAAGCTTAAACCGGTAAACCCGGAAAAGGACGGTCGCATTCCCGTATATCTGGAAGCCATAAAAAGATGCGTGGATGCAATTGGAGATGAGGTTTTTATTGTTCCCGTCATCGGGGCTCCATTTACGACATCCGCTGCCTTGCGGGGAACAGAGACCTTTATCAAAGAACTCTATACTGACCCTGAACTGGTTCATGCCGTAATGAAAGTTACTACCCAGTCGGTGAAGAATCTTGTCGATGCCTATGTAAAAGCAGGAGGTGTGCCTGTGGCTGTTGAGCCGGTTGCCACGGGCTCTATGATAAGTGAAAATCACTTTCGGGCTTTTGTCCTGCCGTACCTGAAAGAAGTATATGCACACATCCATTCTCATAAACTTCCCGGTGTGCTTCATATCTGCGGAAAGATAAAAAGGGTAATCGCATGCATGGCTGAGAGCGGGGCGGATATCCTCAGTGTTGACGCTATTGATCTGGAAGAAGCAAAAGAACTGGTAGGGGACAAGGTTTGTCTTATGGGAAATATCAGCCCTGCGGATGGCATGCTCAGTGGAAATCCGGAGACCATTACCACGATGGTAAAGGATTGTATAACAAAGGCCGCTGATAATCCCAAAGGATTCATCTTGGCTACAGGATGCGAGGTGCCCATTAAGACACCGCATGAGAATATCATTGCCTTTCTTGAGGCAGGCAGGAAGTTTGCACGACTTCCGGTTGGCTTCAATTAGGCCTTCAATGGCTTTTTATCTGTAGGGCGACGAACTTCGCCGCTCTACAACCGCAGTCTTGGTTGCATAGGAATTTTCATTTTATCTAAACAGGTTATCGTGTGGCACAGACAAACGTTGTTTGTCCGTGTGATATATTCCAAATCCGCAGGGTTTTAAATTTAGAAGACAAGTAACCATTTAGTTTTTTGAATATTTCCAATAAAAACCGGCTATTACATGCAGTGTAGGGGCAGGTTTCAAACCTGCCCTTATTAAGTTAGCATTATTCATGCAGAGGGTTTTTTAAAGAACTAAATTGTTACGAAGACAAGAATCTATGGGTAACTATGTAGCGGATTTTATTTGTTATGAAAAAAGATCATAGTAGAAGTTGGCGATGGTCAGCATTTCAGAGAAAAAGATAGTGAGGGGGATTCTGGAATAACGAGGTTTCGAAAAATACTCAGGGGAGTATGAGGAGTAATAAGAAGATATTGCTTATCTCACCCTCCCCGGATCCCTCCCATCAAGAGTGGGGCCGGTGATTGGTGTAGCCACGGCAAGAGGCGGAGGATTCCAAAGGCACGTAAAAAAACAGGCAGGATATTTCGTTTGGATTGGGCTGGAGGACTGAAGGAATATAAAGATAAGTTCGAATTTCTTACGTTACATAAGAAGGTGGAATTACGCGGAGAAACGCAGGGTTATGACAGAAAAGGAACGATTGCTGAAAATCCTTCACGATGTGAAGGTTGACAGGCCGCCGGTTATCGCTCCGGGAGGCATGATGACCATGGCAAGCAAAGAAGTTATGGAGATGACGAATTGCCGGTGGCCGGCGGTACATAGAGATGCAGAAAAGATGGCGGCACTTTCCATTGCCATGCACGATGAGGCGGGGATTGAAAACCTGGGCATACCCTTCTGTATGACGGTAGAGGCCGAGGCCCTCGGCGGCGAAGTGGAAGATGGTGACGAGGTTACCGAGCCTCATATAATTAAGTATCCGTTGGAATCTGTTGAAGAGTGGAGGAATTTAAAGGCGTTAAACCCTCACAAAGATGGCCGCCTTCCTGCCATTCTCACCTGCACTTCACTGCTGAGCAAAGGACGTCCGGATATCCCGGTAATAGGAAACCTTGTAGGTCCGTTAAGCCTTGCATCTTCTTTGATAGACGCAACCCTGCTCTTCAGGGCGCTCAGGCGTGAGCCTGAAGAAGTCCACCGTATGCTTGGTTTTCTAAATGACAACAGCATCAGGTATGGTCAGGCGCTTATCAGTAACGGCGCTGACCTTATCGTAATATCAGATCCTTCTGCTACCGGGGAAATACTTGGACCCAGAATGTTTGACGAATTTGCCCTTCCGTATCTGAATGCAATGATAGCCGGAATACATATGCTGGGTAAGCCAGTTATCGTGCATATATGTGGAAATGTAGCTCCCGTTCAAGAATTACTCAAAAAACTCGATTCGGAATGTATCAGTGTGGATTCCGTGGTAAACATAAAAGAGATGAGGAATGCAATTCCCGGGAAAAAATTAATGGGTAATATAAGCGCCATCCTCCTGCAAAATGGGCCTGTTGACAAAATTCAAACGGTTTCAAAGAACCTTTTGGATTTCGGTGTCGATATCCTTGCCCCTGCCTGTGGTCTGAGCGCTAAAACGCCGGTCAGACATATCAGGGCTATGACGGACACGGCGAAAACAACGTCCGCTAAACTACAGGCATAATTTGATGTTTAGGATTTTCATTGTATTTAAGCGGGTTACCGGGTGGCACTGACAAACTTTGTTTGTCAGTGTGATATATTCCAAATCCGTGTGTATGTTCAAACACCATGGACAAACAAGTTTGTCTATGCTACCTTGTAACCGGGGACATAACTTGATGCATAGGAATTTCAAAGTTTTTCATTATGCCACCCACTCACCCCTAGCCTCTCACAGTCGGGGATTCAGGGGTGGGTTTGATCTTATGATGAAAAGCGGTCTCTGTCAAAAACAGCATAGCTAAAAAGGAATTTTATCTACCATAAACTTATGACTGAAAACGTCAAGATAACCTTCTCTTCCTGGAGGATCGAAGGACTCGTACCAAAAGGAATTACCATTTTGGCAGCGGCAAGGAGTCTTGGCGTTGACGTTGAGGCCCCCTGTGGCGGTTCAGGGAAATGCGGAAGAGATTTGGTGCAGATACGGAAAGAAGGGCTTCTCGAGACGGTTCTTGCCTGCAAAACCTTGGTAGAAACCGATCTTGAGGTTGTCTGTCCACAACAAGAAAGGAAGGCGCTCAAGATCGTTGAAGGTTTTTACACCGGGGACAACAAAGCATATCGTATCGATCCTTTGATCAGGAAAGAGTTGCTGCATGATAAATATGGTCTTTGTTTTACAAGGGTGTATGATAACGGTGGCCTGCTTTTGCAGGAAAGCGGCAATACGAAAGATTATGTCTATGGAATCGCTTTAGATATGGGAACCACCACCCTGGTAGCATCTCTGGTTAACCTTACGAGCGGTGCAATTCTGGGAAGTTCCTCTGCGCTCAATCCGCTGGTATATTACGGCCACGACGTCATGTCACGGATAAAGTACGCTGCTGCTCAAAAGGACGGACTTGGCAGCATGCACCGGGAACTTATTTCTGCCGTTAATTTTTTGACACAGGTTTTATCTTCACAAAGGTCGATAAGGCCTGAGCATATCTATCAAATCATCGGAGCTGGTAATACGACGATGCAGCACATTTTCTTAAACAAGGAGATAAAAGGAATCGGTGAGTATCCATACCAGGCAGAAACCCTTGATACCAGTGTTGCTACAGCCCAGGAACTCTCCCTTGATATCGCTGCAAACGCTCCGGTAACAACCTTCCCATGCATCTCTGCCTATGTTGGAGGCGATATTGTCTCCGGGCTATTGGCCATTGACATAAAATACCTGGCAGTACCAGCGCTTTTTTTCGACATAGGCACTAACGGCGAGATTGCCCTTATCCTGAACGACAGAATAATTGCATCGTCCACCGCAGTAGGCCCCTGCTTTGAGGGAATGACTATAAGTTCTGGCATGAGGGCTGGTGAAGGCGCCATTGAACACGTCAGATTTGAAGAAGAAATATCTTTGGATATTATCGGTGGAAGCCAGCCAAGAGGAATCTGTGGGAGCGGACTTTTGGATGTGGTGTCGGAACTCGTCAGGACGGGTCTTGTAAGCGCCGGGGGACGTTTGCAGGCTCATGATAATGAGAAGATCATAACACTGCAAAGCCGCAACCCAATCCACCCTGGCAAGGGGGACGAAGGGGGATGTAAAGACGTTTGCACAAATGAGAAGCCGCTGCACAACACTGCGATAAAGTATAAAAAGAATCTCTACGAAAACGATGGAAAACGTCATTTTCGTTTAACGGATACGGTGTCAATATCTCAGGAAGATATACGGCAGGTTCAACTGGCAAAGGCCGCTATCAGGGCAGGGGTTGAAATCCTCCTTGCCAGAGGTAACGTTAAGGCAGAGGAACTGAAAACAATCATCATCGCAGGCGGGTTTGGCTACCATCTGAACGAAAGAAGCCTTTTTGGCATTGGTCTTTTGCCTGAGGCTATAAATGCAAAGATTTCTTTTGTGGGCAATTCCAGCCTGGAGGGTGCTGTTCGGGTGCTCTTAAACAAGAGATTGGTAGACGATGCAGTTCGGATTGCCAGGACTGCTCAGGTAGTGGAACTTTCCCGGATCCCTGAGTTTGAGAGGGTTTTTATCAGAGAAATGCATTTCTAATGAAGTAAACCATTATCTCCTGTTTCCCATAGGTTCTGTCTAACTACATGGCGGACATTCTTTACGGCTGGCTCCGGCTCGTAGCCTGAACCAGGAATTTTTAAATTCAACTATTCCGGTTGCAGTTCATGGCAAGATGTCTGGTTCGATCTGCAAGTGTGAAATAGTAGAAATTCTTAGGTCCCTGATATTGGACTGGTTTTCTGTTTTGCCTTGAAAATTAAGGTATTGTTGGCGCTATATCAATTCTATTCATTTCAATTAATCCTATTCTTTTTGTAACTATTCAGCGTACTTTCGCTCACAAACACTATGGGTGAACAAAATATTGATTCTGTAATCCCGAAGGGATGTCATTATTATAGCATATCGTTATGCAATGACGATTAACCCTGTAGGGGTGGCATGGTATCATTATTTTCTCGATATTTCACCTCTACGGGGTTGAATGTTATGGTGCGTTTTTCTCTTTCTATAATCATGTCATCCCCTCGGGATTTTCCCGTCTGCCCGTTTTCCCTATCGGCTCCTAACTATTCTGAGAGAATATTCTCTCTCACCATCCGTTTCGCTGAATAGTTACATTATTTTTCGATTGATTTTAGCACAAAATTAGCACAAGGCAGGGCACAGGAATGTGCTAAGGTGCCTATCCCTGGGGAAATCCTTAGGGGAAGCCATTAGTGTCAAATCTTTTAAAATGACATATTTATTGATAACAAAGATTTGACCCCGCTACTCTGCATTCAGGAAAAGCATTACTCGATGCAATATGCTGATTGTTTATTTCATACCTCAAAATTCCTTGACTAATAAAATTGTTGTAACTAGAATTCCAGTAAGGATAAATATTTTAGTAAGGAGAATGGTAATTGTGGTACTGACATCAAAAATCTCCTCGAAAGACCAAATTACTTTACCAAAAGGAATAAAGAAGCTTTTAAATGTACAGGAAGGAAATGTTGTCATCTTTGAAAAGCAAAACGACAAAATTGTAATTAAATCTGCCAGAACCCTTCGTGATTTTAAAGGTTTGTTAAAAAATATCACTAGTGTCCGGTTATAAGTTGAACAAAGGCAATTGCTTATAAGGAAAGCATGTTTCGCTTTTGTAATCAGAATTTGTAAGTACCTGTAAAATAGGGACTTTCTCAAATAGGGTAATACTCAAAATTTGTAAAATTGTGTAGAGACTCATGTCTAAATTGAGACGCTTTTTGATAATTGCAACAAGCACGTAAACGGAGATTGCAATCCATATCTGAGTTTTTACAGAGTTTTCAGAAGTACCGTAAAATGTTTTTATTCTCAAGTGTTGTTTCATCCACTTGAAAAATAATTCAATTTGCCAACGAGATTTGTAAATGAGAGCAATGGTAATGGCGGGAAGGGAAAAGTTGTTCGTCAAGAAAGTAAGATTTTTTTGATTTTCAGCATCGTAATAGCCTACTCGCCGTAACTTTTCCGGATAATCTTTTGCTGAGTCAGTATTTGAAAGAACTATGGTTTGATCGCATATCAAACCAAGAGATTTATCAATCGGATGTGAGTAGATTCTCCGAAATTTGAGATTTGTTTTGGAGCGAATAACAAAGAATGCCAAGCACAAGGTGAGGTTATACAACCGTGCAAAGTCGAGATACCCACGATCCATTACGTAGAAAGAACCCGGTTCTGGAATAAGATCGTCAAGAACGTTTATATCATGAACCTTACCATCTGTAATTTTGATAAACGAAGGAATGCTGCCGCGCAAATCCATGAGAGTATGCAGTTTTATAGCTCCTTTATACTTTCTAAATTTTGCCCAGGGAAAAAGGGAAAGGCATAAGTCAATCGTTGTGGAATCCAGGGCATAAACGGTCTGATCAAGGTCTATACAAAATTCATCATTACTATAGAGCGCTCTTGCTTTATGAATCAATACTTGGGCAAAATCAGCATACATACGCCAGTCTCTGTTCTCGTTTGCATCCGCCAGAGTACTGCGAGAAACCTTACCACGAATTCCCATATGGTAGAGTTTCTCCTGCATCGAGCGCAGGCAGGCTTCAATATCCCGGAGGCTTTCTCTGTAGGTTAATTGGGCAAATGCCATACAGAGAAATTGATCAAAGCATGAAAAGCTTTTTACTTTGTGATTGCCTTCATAACGCTGAACACATTTGCGAAATTCATGCATGGGTAAAAAATCGATTACTTGTGAGAAAACAGTTTTTCCTATATTCATGAGCCATTCCTTTCTGTTTCTTATGAAGAATAGAATGGCTATAGTATACTTTGAATTTCAAATCGATTACGCTCTTTTTTCCTTGTATCTCTCTTGAATTATAATACTTACAACAAATATTTATTTAAACGTCCGGACAGTAGTGAAAAAATATAAATACAGAAGAGAACCACGGCGAGATAAGAAAAAAAACTAAAAAGTCTGTGGGAAAGAGAGTTGCTCAGGGTGGAAAGCGGCAAAAAGGTTGTTATAGATACTAATTTGCTTGTCCGCTTTTTGCCATGCATTTGCCTGCGGCTGGTTATGATGTCCGCACCATTCAGGAACTTCTTGGACACAAAGGCGTTAGCATTAGCACAATAATGATCTACACCCATGTCTTGAATAAAGGAGGTCACGTAGTCCAAAGTCCAGTCGATGGGCTGCAGGCCGTTTATACAGACTGTGTAATCATTGTTAGGTGAAAATTTATAAATCAAGCAATCACATATATGTTTGATATAAAGTGGATACAAGATAAAGTGAGAAAGGAAGCATATTATTTCTCTCGACACGGAGACAAAGAAAGGCAAAATGATAACCTTACGATATTAGAAGTTGAAGAAGCAATACTTAATGGTATGATATTAGAGCAATATTTGGATACGGGAAGAGGCGAAAGTTGTTTGGTAGTTGGTTTTACAAATTTTGGCAAACCCATTCACGTTGTTTGTGGAAAAACAAATGATGAAGAGTTAACAATTATAACGGTGTATATTCCATCTCCTCCAAAATTTAAGAATCTATATGAAAGGGGTTAATATGTTATGAAAGTTTGTCATTTTTGTGGGAATAAGAATTTAAGAAAAGCTCAGGTTCAATATACATATAGATATAATGATAATTTCCTTATCGTGAATGATGTTCCATGTGAACAATGTGAATTTTGTGGTGAACAGTATTTTAAAGGAAGTGTCTTAAAGCAAATTGAAAAAGAATTTTTCTCTATTTATTCACATGGGAAAAAGGTGAAAAAAGAGTTAATTGTTCCGGTAGAACAATTTAGTGAAATTCACTCATCTAACAATTAAATCCAGCCGACCACAAAAAACGCGGCGGCTGATTTATTGCGTTGGGCAGCATAAGACCACATGACAACACCGTTTTACCCGACATTCGAACCTGCGCGAAAAGTCGCGCAGGCCGATGAATTCAGACGCTAGACTCAAGAAAAGAGAAGTGCAAAAGGGGTCAAATCTTTGCAGGTTGTCCGAGAATGTGGCGCCTTGGTTTTCTTTCATAAAACCATAAAAAATGGGTTAAAACAGTTGCGAAATAGAAGTGCAATGCTATAATAAAACTCAATGAAAGCACCACAGCAAAAGCACATCAAACAGTTAAAACTTTCCCTTGAATCACCCATTTTACTGAGTAAACCGACCGTACCGCTTTTTTCTTACCAGAAGATGCTCAAACAAGGAGAATCAACCACATGGCAAAATTTAAGCCATTCCATGAATTTCAGAAACCCCTGATGGGATTTACTCCCGAAGCGTTTTTAGATTACGTCGAAACGGTAATACCCAAAGACCATCTGTGCAGATTAGTCAAACATGTCCTGAGTTTATCGAAGGAGAGGTGGTCTTTTCGTTAGATACCGAAGCGATAGAGGCGAAATATTCTTTTGTAGGCCAACGCACCTATCATCCGAAGTTGCTCTTAAGTGTGCTCTTTTATGGTTATGCAACCGGGGTACGGAGTAGCAGGAAGATAGAGGTGAGATGTCTGAGTGATCACATATTTCATTATCTTATGCAATGTTATACACCGGATCATCGAACGATTAGTGATTTCCGCAAGAATAATCTCAGGGCGATAGAGAAGTATTTCGTGGATATCGTGAGGATATTCAGTAAGTTGGGGTATACCCGCGTAGGAAAGATATACTCTGTGTCCTGAGTTTATCGAAGGATGGATGGGACAAAGATCAAGGGGAATGCATCAGCAAAGCAGACGAAGGATCGTGCGGGATTTGAGAAATGGCTTGCAGGGATAGAGAAGGAGATAGCTGCCGTATTTCAGGAAGCAGAAGCGATTGACAGACAAGAAGACGACACCTGCAAACATGTCCTGAGTTAATCGAAGGAATAGACCATGAACAAGAGGCATTACAGAAGAAATTATCAGACCGTACCTACCTGAAAAAGAAGATAGAAGAGGCGCTCCCTTCGACAAGCTCAGGACAGGGTGAGTGATGAAGGAGGAGGAGGAGGAGGAGGGGAAAGAGAAGATCAATCTTACGGATAGGGATGCCAATCATATGAAAGCTGGTGGAAGTAAAGACATACGTCCCGGGTACAACTTGTCAGGCGTCAGTGACGGAGAGCGGTATTATCGTAGCAGCGGAATCGGTAACGGAAGCGAACGACCATGATCAATTGAAACCGGTTATAGAGCAGACAGAGTCAAATACCCAGGAGAGAGTCAAAGAGGCGGTGGCAGATTGTGGATATGGAAATTATGCAAATTATGAGTATTTAGAGCAAAAAGAAATAGAGGGATATGTGCCTGACAGTAATTTTCAGCAATACAAGTCGGGAGAGTACGAGAAAGAGGAAAACCGGTATCACTACAGTAATTTTCAATATGATTCTGCACGTGATAGTTATGTAGTGTCTGAACGGAAAGCCACCAAATCCCTGTAAAATAAGGAGAAGATGGTGAAACATGTGCATGAAAGTCATTGAATATTTTCGGGTAAAGGGGTAAAATATGGCGAAAATGAAGGGATTCTTGGGTGAAAGAGTCTTCACATTCGATGCATAAACAAAATAGCTAAAGGACATTCGTGAGAAGATGAGAAAGCGATTTGAGCAGCAGAGGAAGCTTGGAGTCATATCCATTTCAGAAGTAAAACTACCGCTAAAGAGTCGGGATGAGCTACCGCCGATCTTGAGGGCATTGCAACACATCTACATCACCCCGGAATTGAACGAGGAGGTATTCAGGATATTAGAGGGGAAGGTACTCAAGGGGAAGAAAAAGACGGGGAGATATGGGATGGAATTGTGGCAGATCCTGGGAGTAGAGACAGAATTTGGAGAGGGTCATTGCTGTCCAAATTAGCTGAGAAGTCCAAGTATAGGCCTTGAATTTATTGATATTTTGGACAAGTTTTTGCTGTTTTTAAAATCATGTTACCATAAATGCTGTCCGAATTAAGAGAAATTGAAACTCAATTGTCTCGGTTCGTAAGGGATAGGTGGTATATCAAATGGTTTATCGAGCCAAGCCCAAATATCTCGGTGCGTAAAGAGGTTCATACGCAAGAGAGCCACCAAATTGGAAAGAGACCATGCGAACTTTGAGCTCAACTGGAGATACTTCAGGATCACCATGGCAATGAGTGCTGTCCAAATTTGAATTTTTACCGCGTTGGCACTGGTTCCCACAAAGGTCTTTATCTTGAGGTTCTGTTTGAGTGCCTTAAAAAACAGTTCAATTTGCCAGCGATCCTTATATATGGCAGCAATCGTTGTAGCACTCAATTTCATATTATTGGTAAGAAATACAAGGACTTCGTCTTTCTCAGGGTTATAAACCTCTATCCGCCGGAGAGGATGCGGGCACTTTTCATCTGCTTGAGTTCCGGTAAGATGAATAATCTCATCTTTGAGAATATGACTGTTCTTGGGAATTTCCTGTTCTTTGACAACCTCGTACAGGGTATTATTCTTCATCCGGGTGACAAAAAAGACGCCTTGGGCCGTCCACTTGCCAAAGAGGCTGTAATCGTTATAGCCTCTATCATCTACCACAATGGTACCAGGATCAAAGTGTAACTGATGCGCCACCTTCACGTCTGAAACATTGTCTTCTGTGATAACAGCAAAAGAAGGAAGATAACCGTCATGATCAAGAATAAGGTGTAATTTAACTGCCCCCTTGGTACGGCGGAATTTTGCCCAGTCAAAAAGTGACAGGGACAAGTCAATGGTGGAGGAATCCAGGCTGACCAACTTATTCTTAAACTTGAATTTTTTCTTTCCTGAAAACTTATCACGGCATTGATCCATCAGATTCAAAAAAACCTTTTGGTAAAGTTGCCACGGACGATGTTCATTGGCATACGCAAGTGTAGAACGACTCGGTGCAGTAATCCCCAAATGTGTCAACTTACCCTCACAACTCCTGAGACCGCCCGTAATTTCTCTTAAAGAATGTGCTCGACCCAATTGACAAAACAGCATGGAAACAAACTGCTCCCAGCATGAAAACCCTCTGGCATGATATTCTGCATTGGTCTCTTTTACCGCCCGATAAAACTCTGAACGAGGAAACAATTGCAACAACTGACTAAATATGCTACAAAATTTATTCATCCATGAGCCCTCCTTTGGTTAATGAGTTTTACATACCAACTCTCTTATACCAAATCAGAGCTCATCTTTAAAAACTTAATTTGGACAAGAGTGGGAGAGGGTAAGAGATTTTCCCTGCAGAGTATCAGGGATAATGTAAGTTTATTGGATGAGGAGACCCTCAACAAGATCAATGAGGTAGTGGTAAGAGCGGGGTATCCGTTGGTTAAAAAAAAAGGCGAAGGACTGCGTATTAAGGCAGATACGTATGTATTGGAGAGCGATGTACACTTTCCAACGGATGTGAACTTGTTGTGGGATGCGGGACGTAAGAGTCTGGACGTGATAGAGGATGCAATACGAGAAGGACTTCTGGAGGGGAAGGGTTGGCGCAAGAGTAACTATTGGAGGAGAGAGTTAAAGAGGCTGATGAGGATCAGTACGAAGGCATTATTTGGAGGGGGAAGAAATAAGGAAGAGACATCGAAGGAACGGGTGAAGAGTTATCTTGAATTGGCGAGGGGTTTGAGTGAAAAGATAGAGGCGGGTATGTTGGCAATCTATGAAAGGGCGCTATCAACAAACCAGGTGGATGCGTATGCAGTGAAAATAGAGAGACTGGAGTATTTTCACGGGATGATAAATAAGCATAGAGACCTGGTGGAGAGACCTGTACTGAGTTAATCGAAGTAAGGGTGATCAGGGGTGAGCAGATACCGGTGGGAGAGAAGGTGTATTCGTTATTTGAGCCGCATACGGAGTGGCTTTCCAAGGGCAAGGCAAACAAGAGGGTGGAATTGGGGCATAATATTCTGGTGGCAAGTGATCAATGGGGTTTTATCGTGGAGCATCAGGTTGTTGAGAGACAGGCGGATGTGTCGTTGTCAATACCTCTGGCAGAGAGGTTGTTGAATCGATTTGGAGACGATGCGATAGAGAGCATAAGTTTTGACAAAGGTTTTTATAAGCGAGAGAACAAGGAATTGCTAAAATTATATATACCTGAGGTAATCATGCCGAAGAAGGGAAAGAAGAACCAGGAGGAACGGGCAGAGGAGTCGGGTAAAACGTTTCAGAAGCTCAGACATAGGCACTCGGCAGTGGAATCGGACATCAATCGCCTGGAGCATCACGGCCTGGACAGGTGTCTGGACAAAGGGTTGAAGGGATTTAAAAGGTACTGTGCACTGGGAATAGTAGCTGCGAATTTACACAAACTGGGGAACGTGTCATTCGATAAACTCATGACAAGCTTCAGGAGAAGGCACGAAAGAAGCAAAAGAAGTTGAGAAGGGTAGCCTAAAAAACTGAAAGAAACAGCGTGACAGGGGGACGCTATCTCCGGACAAGTCTAAAATGAAGAGAAAACAGGAAAAAAGAGTAAAAGACCCTTACCTCTTGCAAAAGTCTGGCGTCAAATGGTAAGAAAAGATTTTCGTAAGTGCAAAACTACTCCGATACTTTTCAAAAAAAGTGCGTTTTCGTTCAAACACTATTTATAATCAAACTCCTTGTTGGTAACTATTGTATTTTGGACAGTATCTAAACCAATAATTTTACCGGTACTATCAAAAAATGAAGTAATCATGATACGTGGAGTCGGATTTTGAATATGAGCCACGGGGTCTTGTGAAATAATTTTCGGTTGTTGCGTAAAGGCTAATTTACTTCGTTCGCTTTTAAGAATCTCCTTTGATAAATAACCTTTTACTCCCTTGCTGCCGTATCTGAAAATATTCTTTCCACCAATGACAGGGTAATCCCCTTCTGGAGAAAGATATTTTTGAAGTCCAACACCTCTTTTTGTTTCTGAAATAGCTCTCATATAAACGCATTCCACATTCAAGTTTTTTGCTATGTCCAACTCTTCCTGAGAAACATCGCATATCCAGGCATTATATTTCAGTACAAGGCCGTTGGGTATTTTTGTTGTACGAATAAACTCGCTGTCTAGAAATTTTCTTGCTACATAATTATCTGTATAAATATATTTGCTATAAACGAATACTACCTGTTTCAGTTTTACGTTTTCAAAGGCTTTTTCAACGTCCACAAGGATACTGACGTTTCCG
>NZ_MJUW02000112.1 GCF_001753675.2 Candidatus Brocadia sapporoensis
CAAGTACAAGGTTTTTAGCAGTATGACAAAAACACGGACAAGCACAGCTTGTCCGAAGAAGGTGAAGGGTCACATCTTAAATATTAAGTATTTGTTTCTTCAAATTTGTTATCTTATCACGCAGTTTTTTATTCCGCAGTAGTTCGGCATTAATCTGGGTATATTTCATGGTAATCGCCGCACCTGATATACCATCAAAAAATACACCAAGGTCCTTACCTGATACCCCGCTCAGGTCTCGGGCAAGATACATGGCAATTGTCCGTACCTTGTTATTCTTGCGCCCCTTGATTTTTGCTTGATCCTCAAAGGTTGTCCATTTGGAAGTGAAAAGCCAGGGACTATTTGTCCCCCTTGTCGTATGGTAAGGAAGTGTTAAATGTCATGGGACAGGAATTAAATGTACATAAGCCTCATCGATGGAGAGATTGACCGGCATTCCATGCGTGAGCTTAAGCTTTTTGACGGCGGTCCGGCTTATGCGTGTTTTAAGCGTTTCCTGTGGGGTAACTAACACCTTTACTTCAAGATCTCGTCCAATAGGATGGATCGATTCTATCGTCCCGGTAAAAACGTTTTTGCCTGGGTGTGCGGGATGGGTGCTAAGGTGAATAGCGCCTGGGCGAATGCATACCGTTACCCGTTTTCCTTCCGGTAATTCCAGTGGGGTAAACATTTTTAAAATAATATCATTTATCTGAATAGTTACTTTATTTCCAAACTTATGGATGACCTTTCCTTCCAATATATTCTCGGTATTCAAAAAGCGAGCAACAAAGAGGGATTCTGGTTTATAGAAGACCTCATCCGGGCTGCCGTATTGCTCTATCTTACCTTCGTTGAGAATCCCAAAACGATCTGCCATTTCAAGTGTTTCCTGCTGATCATGCGTAATATAAACCATCGTGACGTGTAATTTCTTTTGAACTTCTTTAAGCTCTGCCTTAATTTTTTGTCGTGTTTCTATATCCAGGGCGCTTACTGGCTCGTCCAATAACAAAAGCGATGGTTCAATGATCAAAGCCCTGGCTAAGGCTACCCGTTGCATCTGTCCTCCACTTAGTTGGGATGGGAAATGATAT
The DNA here is from genome assembly GCF_001753675.2 of Candidatus Brocadia sapporoensis. Taxonomy (GTDB): domain Bacteria; phylum Planctomycetota; class Brocadiia; order Brocadiales; family Brocadiaceae; genus Brocadia; species Brocadia sapporoensis. The sequence goes on from NZ_MJUW02000112.1 coordinate 1,083, forward strand.
TCGAGCCCATGCAAACTAAAATTATCAATAATTTGTCTAACCTTCGTCTGAATAATGTCTTTCGGGGTATTACGCAGTCGCAATCCAAAAGCGATATTTTCAAAGACTGTGTAATTGGGAAAAAGGGCATAATTTTGCGGTACATATCCGATATTCCGCTCTCCGGGGCTAAGGTTTGTGACGTCTACACCGTCTATAATTACCCGGCCACTGTCAAATGGCTGCAAGCCAATAATGCCAAGGAGCAAGGTTGTCTTCCCGCCTCCGCTGCTGCCAAGGATGATAAATAGCTCATTAGGAAAAATTTCCAATGATAAATTTTTTAAGACAGTTTGTGAACCAAAGGATTTTGATATGTTAATCAGTTGTAATTTATGCATGGATCTTGTGGTCGGTTTCTTTAAAGAAGAATTTTATGATGGTCAGCAAAATAAACGTCAGAAACTCAAGAATAATCGCCAGAGCAATAGCCTTGTCCATTTCCCCTTTTTGTGTGGCAAAATAGATCAACACCGACATGGTACCGGTAGAGGAAGTCAAACCACCTGCAAGGATTAAGGTGGCTCCAATCTCACCTAAACTTTTAGAAAGTGCTGTGATAAGGCCTTTCAGTACGCCCCAGAGGGAGAGGGGGAATGTTAGTTTGTAAAAGATCTGGAAAGGGCTTGCACCCAGGGTATAAGCCACATTTTCGATATTTTTATCTACGCGATCAAATGCCTCCCGGACGAAGCTGACCATAAAAGGGATACTAGCAAAGAGTTTTGCCAGGACCACAGCCGCAAAGGTATAAGGGATTGAAATGCCAAATCGCCCGAGAAATTTACCCAGGATACCCGTCTTGGATAGTAAGATCAGAAGAATAAGCGCGTCTACACCTGGCGGGAAAGAGAGTGGCAAATCGACAACCATCGTCTCCAGGAAACGTTTCCCCGGGAAATTTTTTCGTGAAAGTATATATGCAGTGGGTATACTGAAAACAAAAACTATCAGGGAGGCAATAAAAGAGGAACCGAATGTTACCGCGACAGAAATAAGCACCACGCGACTGCTCATCTGTTGAAAAAAGGCGGAGGGGGTTGTCGTAAAAAACAGTGATCCGATAATAAAAAACATAAAGAAAATCAGGATGAAGGATAAGAAGTAATTGGTTCCTTCAAATGCCCTATTCGCTGTTTTTAGATAAAAATTTTTCATAGAAAGGCACTCTTCGATTTCAATTTGATTACAGTTTCGTTATGGTATTGCTGTCGTAGTTTACCACCCAAATATTGGTTCCATCAGAGATTACCCCTCTTGGATTGATGCCCACATCATAGGTGCCGAGCACGGTACTATCTTTTACCCTGATTTTTGTTACCGTATTACTGCCAGCATTCGTTACCCAGATATAGACTCCATCGAAGGTTATTCCATATGGGTAAATTCCCACATCGTAGGTATCAAGCACAGTTCCATCACTCGCTTTCAGTTTTATTACTTTACCGCTGCCATAATTAGTTACCCAAATATTGGCGCCGTCAAAGGCTGCCCATTTTGGAATCCAACCAACCTCATAGGTGTTGACTAAAGTTCCATCACTTGCTCTTAGTTTCGTAATAGTATTGCTATTAGAATTTACTACCCAGATGTGAGTACCGTCAAAGACAACCCCTCTGGGGTTAAAGCCCACGGCATACGTGCCGAGTACTATTCCATTTCTTGACTCCAATTTTGTTACATTGTTACTGCCGGAATTTGCCACCCAGATATTTGCCCCATCAAAGGTCACCCCATAGGGAAGGAAGCCTACAGCATAAGTGCCAAGCACAACCCCGTCACGCGCCCTCAATTTTGTTATGCTGTTGCTGCCGGAATTTGCCACCCAGATGTTCGTGCCATCAAAGGCTACTCCGGTTGGATTGAAGCCTACGGCATAGGTACCGAGCACTGTCCCGTCACTTGCTCTCAATTTTGTAAGACTGTTACTGTCCGTATTTGATACCCAGATGTTTGCTCCATCGAAAGCTACCCCATATGGATGGAAGCCCACGGCAAAGGTAGCGCTACGGTAGGTTGTTGCTTCGTACCATTGCTTGAGTTTTTTAAATTGTGCATCCCCAGTGCCGGTATTTTCATAGGAGACCGTAAAGATTTGGCGTTGATTATTCAGAGAAATAAAAGGAGAAAAATATTCAACGGAAGTTGTAGCTTTTTCATTCTGCCTTGCAGGTGAAGGCGTAACAGAACACAAAACAAACAAGATAATAAAATTGATATTCTTAAAAACGTTCATTCTTTATCCTTTCATGTAATCGTAGGATTATCAAATGAATACCCTAAAAATGAATGATTAAAATGTTTATAATCCTCTGAGATACTCATGATTCCTAACAAAGAGTTATCATTATGTACTATGTGTTTGTTTCGTTACCAGGAGTCTCCAAGCTACTTTTTGTGAAGGTGATTACGGAGGTGATTCGACCTCGATTTCCTGAAGTACTGGAATAACAACTTTGCCTACATATTTGAACGACTCAATAAGCATAAAAAAGAAGACGCTTACGGCTATAGAAATAACAGCAGTTCCCGCCCAATGCTGAAAACGAAAACGTTTCAGGGATGGGGCGAAGGTAATCAGTCCGAACACGGAAGAAATCACGGTTATCGCATCCAGACTTGCCCGTTGCCAGTAAGAGCCCCCCAAATGCAGCCACATTCCAAACTCGTCAAAGGTTAATGCCATACCGCTTCCGTAAATTATCGCGGCAATTTCTAAGTTCCGTCCAATCGGATGCCAGAACAGCAGATATGCGCCGACACCAGCAAGGAGAAAAATGCCATAGTTAAGATGGTGAACATGTGTTTCACCCAAGTGCAGGTAGAGATCGGGTATTCTTCGTGACATAATTAAAAAAACAAGCACTCTTGCCACAATAAACGTTAAAATAAAGGTAACAAGTACTAGCCGTGCCAGATGATTTGAAATTCGTAATGATACCGTACCGTTTTTTGTGCTGTTAGCCATGGTTAACAATCTGTGAAAAACGACAATAGAACATCAGGGTGATGACTCTTAGTCAAGCTGAAACAACTCTTTTCGTGCCTCTCGAAATAAGTAAAGCAGTATCCGTGAGGATGCGCGGAAGTTTTAAACCTCCGGGCGATGCCAGGTATTTGGGCTCCCATTCGGGTTCAAACTTTTCCTTGTACTGTCGCAATCCCTGGAAGTTAAAAAAATGCTCTCCGTGACGGAAAACCAAAGCCCCAAGTCTGTTCCAGAGTGGCGACAGGGCATGCTCCTCAAGCCCTGAGAGCGGCGCCATGCCCAGATTAAACCACTGGTATCCTTCCTGTTTTCCCAGGAGCATGAGCTGGATAAACAGATATTCCATGACTCCATCTGTGGCATCGGGAAGATATCGCATAAGATCTAAAGAAAGTTCCTCCTTCTCAGCTCCTTGCCAGACGTTCACAAAGGCGACGATTTTACCGTTTTTTCGTATGACGCCGGCAGGAAAATTTTTCAGGTAGTCTGCGTCAAAAAATCCTGTGCAGAATCCTTTTTCCGTGATATTTTTTTTTGCCAGCCAGGTATCTGATATTATTTTGAATTCTGGAAGTAGCAAGGGGACTCTATGTGCCGGAACCAGCTCAAACATATTACCCTCTTTCTCAACCCGATAGTTGGTATGACGCAGTCCCTTACGAGCCTTGCCTTCAAGGGAAAAGCCGGCCAATGAAACGCGCGCCTCTTCTCCGAGTTTAAACAACGTTAGTCCAAGGTCTATATAAACATGGAGATTTCTCTGGTTTACCTCATAGAAGACCGGCCATCCACCGTGACGGTCACACATCGTACAAAATTTCCATATCAGTTCTGACTTTTCGTTTTCGGGGCCAACGGGGTCACGGAATGCCACCCAACTCCTGCCGTTGATTGCATACATAATGAAGGCTTTTGCGTTGTCACTGAACAGGAAAGATTTATCTCCAAGCAGGGCCAGGTTGGCATAGGTATCTCGTGAACTATTTACTGCAGAAAGGACTGTGCCGGGGTCCGCTTTGAAAGTGATCTGAGGCATTTTGAAGACTGGCCCAAGGAGTTTAAGCACAGCAAAAGAAAACAATAAGACACCAACTCCCACGCTGGCACGGAGAGTGCGCGGGGCATCTCCCAACAGACTAAAATGCCACCATAACTCCTCAGAATACTCAACATGCTTGTATGCGAAGAATCCAAGCCATACCGAGCAGAGAATGACAAAAATAATGCCCACAATCCAGCGTAACGTAAACGGTTCATTTATCAGGGATGTCTTGCGGTAGAAATGCCTGCGGGAAGGCAGGAGTGCACCCAGCATAATCGCAAGAATAATCGCCTCCTCGTAATCAAATCCCTTCAGCAGGGAAAAGACAATTCCTGCAATGAAAAGGGCTACGGCAAGAGGATATGCTGCGTCAAGTCTTCGTTGCAGACTCCATGCTTGTATGAGGAGCAAGATACCCGCCAGGCTACCGAAAAAGTGTGAGATTTCCATGATTGGCAATGGAATGATATCCTTGATCCATAGCATACGGGTTTTTTCGGCCGGGGCTGATCCAGAAAGGAGGAGGGTTGCGCCCCCAATAAAAGTGGTAAAGGAAAGTACATTTGGCACGATCTCTGGTGCCCATTGCCCAAAAACGTGGGCAAACAGCTTAAATGCCTCTTTCTTCTGGAGGAATTCATGGATACCCAGAAGAGCCGCAGCGAGACACATAGGTAATAGATAGTATATTGCCCGAAAGGCTAAAAGTGATCCAAGGATGGCAGAAACTGGCAGAATCGGCGAGAGAAAGAAGATGATTACCGTTTCTACGATTCCAAGTCCGCCAGGGATCTGGCTGGCTAACCCGGCTATTTGCGATAACACGAAGATGCCCATGAACATTTGATACGATAAACCCTCAACGGGGGGGAGCAGGACGTAGAGTACGCTCCCGTTCAGGACTAGATCCAGGCAGGCTACCGCTATTGATGAAAAAGAAAACCGTAGTGAGGGGATTGAAAGCTCCCATCGGAAAAACTTAACGGGTTTCCTCTTTAAGGCGCTAAATAATAAGTACCCAATAATAAAAACGAGGAAGAGTATTCCAAGATACGGTAAAGAGGCAAAGCGAAAGTGGATTATCGGTGGAAATTCAAAGGGTTCGAAGAGGAAAAGTATTCCTCCTACAGCAAAGATGCCTAACCAGAATGCCAGGCCACAGAAGGCAACGACTTTCGTGATATCGACCGGAGAAAGCCCCCATGAGGAATAGAGACGATAGCGTATTGCAGCAAGCATAGAGATTCCAACATTGTTGCTAAAGGCATAACCAATAAAGCCGGCCATAGCAATCTTTCCATACCGAAGCGGATGGTTTACGTAACAAAGGGCAAGAAAATCATAACCAATAAGTGCTAAATAACCAAGTGAAGTAAACAAGATGGCAAGAAGGAGACGATACGTTGGGAGCGTCTTTAATTGGTGCAACACTGCATGATAGCGATACCCCTTTAGTTCATCATGGAGGAACCATAACGCCGCGGTAAAGAGCAAAACACCAAATAAAGGACTCAGTTTTCGAAGGAATTTATTTCCCATGAGTTGTTCTATCGTTGATGAGAACGACAAGGCTAATCATGCGAAAATTTAACCCTTTGGTTCTGAAAATAGTAATAGCTGAAAATGCCTTTGTGTCAATGGGCGCTGGCAAATCATGAATTACCACGACAGAGTACAATAATTGCATGGTTGGTTGAGTTTTTCAAAAAACCAGAGTGTTAATAAAAGCTTTTCCTCGTGTTAAATATTGAGTATAAGTAGGCTATTCCCTCTTTTGGAAGATAGGGGGTGGACTTCGTCGTGAGTTTATAAGAACAAACAGTCGGGCACTTCAGCACAAGAGACAGCCTAATTCGCATTCGTCGCATACTTAAGGTCGAAATTAGTATCATCGTAATAGCCGATATGCTCCTTACCATACGAATCTACTGCTATGGAGGTATACCCGCCTACGTTTCCACTACTATCCACGGTATAGGTTACCCACGACCCTGAGGCATTCGTGGCATATTTGAGGTCAAGACGATCAGAATCATAATAGCTTATGTGTACTGTGCCAGCCTTGTCCACGGCAATGGAAGTATACCCGCCTACGGCTCCACCGTTGTCTACGGTCTTGGTTACCCACGATCCTGAGGCGTTCGTTGCATACTTGAGATTGCCATGGGTATAATCATAATAACTTATATGCACCTTGTCCGAGGTGTCTATCGCCAGAGAAGTAAACTGTCCGACATCGCCATCGTTATCAATGGTCTTGATTGTCCATAAACCAGCGGTATCCGTAGCATTTGTTGCATACTTGAGAATATTTTTTGTGTCATCATAATAGCTTATATGCACTCTGCCAGATGTGTCCACTGCTATAGAAGTATGTTCTCCCACATTTCCATCACTGTCAATGGTCTTCGTTATCCAGGAACCAGAAGCATTGGTAGCATACTTGAGGTCTTCGTTTGAGCAATTATAGTAGCTTATATGTGCCTTACCGGACGCGTCCACTTTTATGGAAGTAAACTCCCCTACATTTTCACCGCTATCAACAATCTCGGTTACCCAGGAACCAGAGGTGTTGGTGGCATATCTGAGTGCGCCGTTCGTGCTATCATAATAGCTTATGTAGACCTTGTTTGATTTATCTAATGCTATGGAAGTATACTCACCTACATTTCCTTGATTGTGTAAAGTTTTGATTACCCACGAACCGGTGGCATTGGTAACATACTTGAGGTCGTTTTTTATGCTGTCATAATAGCTTAAGTGCACCTTGTTTAAGGTATCTACTGCTATGGAACTATACGACCCCACATTTCCTCCACTATCCACGGTTTCCGTTGTCCATAAACCAGGAATATTGGTGGCATACTTGATACTACCATCGATGCTGTCATAATAACTTATATGCACATTGCCAGATGTATCCATGGCTATTGAGGTATAACTACCAACATTTACATTCCTGGCAACAGTATCCATTATCCATGTGCCGGTGGTATTGGCGGCGTACCTGATGCTGCCGTCTGTGATATCATAATAGCTGATATGCAGCTTCCCCGCGGTATCAATTGCGATGGAGGTATCTCCTCCTACGGTTCCGCTATTATCGATAGTAGCCAATATCCATGAACCCGATGCGTTCGTGGCATATTTGAGGTTTTTTTTGGTAGTATCATAATAGCTGATGTGCGTCTTGCCAGATTTGTCCACTGCAAGGGATGTGTATCCACCTACCCATGCGCTTTTGTCCACAGTAACGGTTAACCATGAGCCAGAGGCATTGGTGGCATATTTGAGGTTTTTCTTGGTAATGTCGTAATAACTGATATGTGACTTGCCAGATGTGTCTATCCCTATAGAAGTATATGCGCCCACATCTCCGTTGCTATCGATGATATCTATTTTCCATGTTCCAGAGGTATTGGTTGCATATTTGAGATCTCCGTTAAAATCATCATAATAACTGATGTGTACTTTATTTGAAGTGTCGACCGCAAGGGAAGTATATCCACCTATTTTCCCGCTGTTGTCCACAATAACGGTTGTCCATGAGCCAGAGACATTGGTAGCATATTTGAGGTTTTTGTTTGTCTGATCATAATAGCTTATGTGTACCTTGCCTGATTTATCCATTGCTATTGATGCATAACCACCTACTCCTGAGGATTGGTCTGCTGTCACAACATGCCATTTACTACCATCATGATATGCATAGTAAAGATTGTTGCCTCCATAAACAATATGAGGATGGCCATTCTTATCAACGGTGATTGCCTTCGAATAAAAATATTGGGAATACTTTTCTTTAGCAACCGTCTCTGTCTTCCACGGTTTCGCTAATAATGTGTCGGCCATGAAAGTGAAGGTAATAAAAATTAGAGATAACAAAGCAATTTTATGAACAAGCATTTTCATTTTTTGCGATCTCCTAAAAAATCATAATTTCCGGATTTTAATAACAAAGTTCTTTCGCCTGCCGGTACGTTGAAAGTATTCAGGCAGATTGCACAGGCTATGCAGTCAGAAAAAACCGTAGCAGTTTATTTTTTTGATAAAAAATGCAATGAATGTAAATTATCTACATCAAACGTGAAACCTGTAGTTGTATTCTCATGTGAATCTCTTGTAAAATAATTAAAAAAATACAGGTATCATTATACAGTTTAAATATGATAACTCATATGATTTTTTTACGATTTTTAAAAGTTTCAGAAAACAGGTTTTTATTCGAATCATTTAGCGCCAATTCAGAGGAACACGAGTGGAAATTTGTCTAACCGCAGGTCTAATCTTATGTGCATTCATAGGAATATCTCTGGGTTTAATTGGTGGAGGCGGTTCCATCCTTATCATACCAGTACTTGTGTATGTTCTTGGCGTAGATGTCCACCATGCCATCGACATGTCGCTGACTATTGTTGGGGTAACGAGCATAATTGGTGCGGCACTCCACAACCAGCGCGGTGCGGTCAAGTTAAAAACGGGGCTGCTCTTCAGCGCTACAGGTACGCTGAGTGCTTACTTTAGCTCGCGCCTGACGTACCTGGTATCCACGGCTATGCTATTTCTTTTCATTGCCATCCTGATGTTTTTCGTTGCTGTAATGATGTTGATCAGGAGAAAGAACAGTCAGGACTTGCCATTTCAGCAGGGTAATAATCAGAATAAATTGAAAATATTATCGGCGGGTTTTGTTGTGGGTATATTAACGGGATTTCTGGGTATTGGCGGAGGTTTTTTGGTGGTGCCGGCGCTTGTTTTATTCTGCGGTATTTCCATGAAAGATGCTATAGGGACGGCGCTTCTGATTGTTTCGATCGATTGCTGTGCGGGGCTGATTGGTCATTTGCGCTACGGAGGATTCGATTTGCGTTTAACGATGCTCGCAACAATGATTGCCATAGATGGTACGCTTATTGGCGCTGCCCTTTCTCACCGCATATCACCCGTAAGTCTGAAAAAATGGTTTGCCGCGTTTGTGATTCTGGTTGCGATATACATAATGGTGGAGAATTATACAGTCCATCGCCTCCCTTATAATATTCATCAGCCACACTCTGAAATCTCACCACGTGATCGTTGAATTATATTGACTCATCATCTACATTCCGCTATAGTACCTCCTTTATTTTTTGAGAATACCGCAATGGCAATCTTTGTCTTACGCGGCAAGAATGTTGCGAAAGATTGAATGAACATGAAACAGAAAAAACCTTGGGGTGGCAGATTTACAAAACAAACAGCGGCATCGGTCGAGTCATTTACCGAATCGGTTTCTTTCGACTGGAGATTGTGTCAACATGATATTGAAGGAAGTATTGCTCATGCAACGATGCTTGCTAAGTGTAACCTTATTACGGAAAAAGAAAAGGTCGCAATTATTAAAGGCCTGAAGGAAGTCCTCGCAGAAATACGTTCCGGAAAATTTGATTTCAAGGAATCTCTGGAAGACGTTCATATGAATATAGAGTCGGCACTGATTGAGCGGATTGGTGAGGCCGGCAAAAAACTCCATACTGCCCGAAGCAGAAATGATCAGATTGCTCTCGATTTACGGCTATGGATACGTGACCAGACGCACATAATGATACATCTCCTGATATCGTTACAAAGGGAGTTTGTGAAAAAGGGAAAAATGTTTTTCGGGCTTATTATGCCAGGTTTTACCCATCTTCAGCATGCACAGCCGGTATTGTTATCCCATTACTTGCTGGCGTATGTTGAGATGCTGGAGCGGGACATAACACGACTCCGGGATTGTCTTGCCCGGCTCAGCAAATCACCTCTGGGTGCGTGTGCCCTTGCAGGCACAACACTCCCGACAGATCCTAAATTTACGGCAAAGTTGCTCGGTTTTGATGGAGTTTGTGAAAATAGCATGGATGCCGTGAGCGACAGGGACTTCTGTGCCGAGTATACATTTTGCCTCTCCCTGATTGCCATGCATCTATCCCGCCTCTGTGAGGAATGGATTATCTGGTGCAACGATGAAATGAAGTATATCGAAATCAGCGATGCCTATTGTACGGGGTCCAGCATTATGCCTCAAAAAAAGAATCCTGATGTGCTCGAACTGATCCGGGGCAAATGTGGCAGGGTGTTTGGTCATCTGACGTCTTTGCTTACCTTGCTCAAGGGGTTGCCGTTAAGTTACAATCGTGACATGCAGGAAGATAAGGTAGCGCTCTTTGATGCAGCAGATACTGTCCATGATTCGCTATCCATTTTGGCAGAACTTGTGGCAAATACAAAGTTTAACAGAGAACAGATGACGGCGGCTTGTGAGAAGGGATTTATTGATGCCACGGCATTAGCGGAGTATTTGGTGAAAAAGGGCGTGCCATTCCGCATGGCACATGAAATTGTAGGGAAGATTGTGCGTGAATGCATCCGGGTGCAGTGCAAGCTTTCCGATTTGCAATTGGAGAGTTTTCGGGCATTTTCATCTGTTATAGAAGCGGATGTGTATAAGGTGCTTGGCGTAGAAAATTGTATCAGGAATTACCAGAGTTATGGTTCTACGGCGCCTGGTCTGGTTAAAAAGCGTATTGCGTATTGGGAAAAGAAACTGAGTAAAGGATGAATGGGTAAATAAGCTATGGATATGTTTGAATACAGAAACAAAACGCTCCTTTGTGAGAAGGTAAAAGTAGAGGATATTATTTCAGATGTGGGAACTCCTGCGTACGTTTACAGCAAGAACTCCATTGTGACGCAGTATCATGCGTTGGAGACAGCTTTCCGTGCTGTCGATACGCTGATCTGTTTTTCTGTAAAGTCAAATTCTAATCTCTCAATATGCAAACTATTAGCAGGGGAGGGATCTGGCTTTGATGTGGTTTCCGGCGGTGAGTTGTTTCGCGCTATCAGGGCCGGGGGCGATCCGTCAAAGATTGTATTTGCGGGCGTAGGCAAGACATACCAGGAACTTCGATATGCACTTGAGAACGACATCTTCATGTTTAATGTAGAATCTCTGGCGGAACTCGAACGTATTAACACACTGGCTGGAGAGACTGGTAAAATACCTAAAGTGGCCTTGAGAATCAATCCGGACATCGATGCAAAAACACATGCAAAGACCACTACGGGAAAAAAAGAAAACAAATTCGGCATTGATTTTACCGAAGCCGAAAGGATTATTAAGCAATCCATGATGTATCCGAGTATTGACCTGTGCGGACTCCATGTACATCTGGGTTCACCAATCTATACCGTCGATCCCTATGTACACGCGCTCAAAAAGATCGTGACGCTTATTAACAAATGCAGAGATGCCGGGTTGGATATCCGGTACATGAATATTGGTGGCGGCTATTGTATCTCATATACGGGAGAAAATGTAATACAACCACAGGATTATGCATCGCAAATTCTTCCCCTGGTGAAAGAGATGCAATGTAATCTGATTATGGAACCGGGACGATTTATTATGGGGAATTCCGGAATTTTGATTACAAGAGTGATTTACACAAAAGAGACCCCGCATGGCAAAAAATTTGTAATCTGCGATGCCGCCATGAATGATTTAGTGCGTCCCGCTCTATACGACGCCTTTCACCGGATATGGCCGGTAAATACGAATATAAAAATGCCGAAGGTTGAAAATCCTGATAAACCAGTGACAAAAAAGGGTATCGGTTTGGTGGACATTGTGGGTCCGGTTTGTGAAAGCAGCGATGTTTTCGCTACCAAAAGGGCGTTGCCCAGCGTGAGAGAAGGGGACCTGCTGGCAATTTACAGTGCCGGTGCATACGGTTTTTCGATGAGTTCGAATTACAACTCACGCCCGCGCCCCTGTGAAGTGCTGGTAGATGGTGATCAATATCATGTTATCAGGGAACGGGAAACATATGAAGACTTAGTCAGAGGTGAAAATTTTGTGTAAGGACGCGATACGATGGCAAAATATTACCCTGTATTCCTGAATATTCAGAATAAGAAATGCCTGGTGGTGGGAGGTGGCAACGTTGCCTGGCGCAAAGTATGCAGCCTGAAAGAAGCAGGTGCACGGGTAACGGTTGTGTCTCCTGAGTTTTGCCCGGAACTGGAAAAAGAAACTGGAATTGAGCGGATTCAGCGGAAATATGGCACAGAATTCCTGAAAGAGACGGTACTTGTTGTTGCCTCTACGGATGACGGCGAAGTGAATCAGATGGTATATCACGATGCCGTTGAGAGAGGGATGCTGGTAAATGTTGTTGATAAGCCGGAATTTTGTTCTTTCATAGTGCCTTCATCCATAATGCGGGGTGATCTCTGCATTAGTGTCTCGACGGGTGGTGCTAGCCCCGCTTTAGCCCGTAATATACGGGAATATCTGGAAAAACAGTTCGGTGATGAATACAATGAATTTACAAAACTCCTGGCAGAGATGCGGCGAAAAATTATTTCCGAAATAAAGGATGAATCTCTAAGACGTGATATCTTGCAGCGTATTGCAGGACTTGATATGCTTGATGTTGTTAGAGAAAAGGGTGCATCAGAGACAAAGAAGAAAATGTTAGAGATCATTTCTGAGAAGATTTCCATGAGGTGATTAAGCCGACAGTTTCTATAGATTTCTTTTTTCTTGCAAGAATTTTTATGAATTGTTAATATTTATTTTGGTAAAATCATTTACTTATTTGCGTAGTCAATTAATGTTTTGTTAATTGCCTATAAAATAGTAATTTACACCAATGATAGGAGTTCAAATGGCAGAGAAGACAGCGACACAAAGAATAGATCTGAATGAGATGAAATCTGGCGGATTTATAAAACAAAACCAAAAAGACCTCTTTACGGTCCGGTTAAAAGTCCCGGGTGGACGAATTACTCCGGAAAAGATGGCGAAGATTGCAGAGGTTGCAAAGAAATATAGCAGGATGGGATTTTGCCATTTAAGTTTCAGACAATCGGTGGAGATTATTGGTGTGCATATTGATGACTTTGATGCCGTGGTGAAAGAGTTGGCGGCGGTAGGGCAGAAAGTTGCTTCCTGTGGACCGCGGGTACGGGTCCCTACGGCGTGCGGCGGCTGTGAGTATAATCCGAATGGAATTATGGATACGCAGTCAAAGGCGCTGGAGGTTGACGAAAAGTTTTTCGGCATCCCATGTCCCCATAAATTTAAGATGGGATTTTCTGGTTGTCCGATTGATTGTACGAGGACGCGGGAAATGGACTTAGGCTTTCAGGGAGTGGTTTATCCGGTATGGAGTAAGGATTTGTGTAACGGTTGTACTTTATGCGCAAAGGCGTGTCAGGAAGGCGCAATTGTCTCGGACAAAAAGGGCAGGCCGGTATTTGATGAATCTAAATGCGTGTATTGTGGCGATTGTATTCGGGCGTGTCCAACAGACGCCTGGAAGGACAAAAAAAAGGGCTGGCTGGTGCGCACAGGAGGGAAACATGGAAGACATCCGCGTGAGGCTGATGCGGTACTGAATTTTTTGCCTGATAATAAAGTTAATGACTTTATTGACGCTACGATAAAATGGTATAAGGAGAACGGGAAACCTAAGGAAAGAGTCGGCTCATGTATAGATCGTGTTGGTTTGGAAAAATTTAAAAAAGATGTTGTTGATACCTTTGCAAAAACCTGATACGGGTCATCATGAAGAACAAAAAAAAATTTGTTATATTCGCCCATAGCGGAACGTACGATAAATTGTATCAGATCATTACGTTAGCAATCACTGCGGCATCGATGGGAAAAGAGACGTATATCTTCCTCTTCTTTTGGGCATTGAAAAGGTTTGTGAATGAAGAGTTTGATCCTGCAAAGCTGGCTGCCGAATGTGGTGCAGAGGGAGAAAAATTGTTTAAAAGGATGCAGGAGATAAATCCCATTTCACTTCAAGAACTGCTCCGTGACGTAAGGACCATGGGAAATTTAAAAATTTACGCATGCACTGGCGCAGTGAAATTGATGGAATTGGAAGAATCGTTTGTTAAAACAAGAGTAGACGACATCCTTGGTTTAACTACTCTTTTGGAAATAGCGGATGGTTCAGAAACACAGTTGTTTATATGATTAAAAATGAGGTTTCGTTGTGGCAATCCATGTGACAGAAAAAAAAGCCGTTGGATACCTGCCGAAGAAGATCCCGATTACCTCAATTTTGGATAAAATAGGGAATACCCCCCTTTTGAAAATTAACAGCGTTGAGCAGGGGCTAAAAAATAAGGGCGTCGGAATTTATGTTAAGGCAGAATGGTTGAATCCGGGAGGATCGGTAAAGGATCGCCCCGCCTTGCGGATTATAGAGGAAGCAGAAAAAACCGGCAAATTAACCAGGGATAAAATTATTATAGACTCCACTTCCGGCAATACCGGTATTGCCTATGCCCTCATTGGTGCAAAAAAGGGATATCAGGTAACTTTGGTGATGCCTCTAAACGTCAGTGAGGAAAGAAAAAGAATTGTACATGCTTTTGGCGCAAATATGGTATTTACTGATCCATTACTGGGCTCTGATGGTGCTATGTCAGAAGCGAAAAGGATTGTAACGGAAAACCCCTTAAAGTATTTTTATGCAGATCAGTATAATAACGATGACAATTGGAAAGCCCATTTTGAAACAACTGCTGTGGAGATATGGGACCAAACTGCTGGTGGCGTGACACATTTTGTTGCGTGTTTGGGCACAAGTGGCACCCTTATGGGTACTGGCAGACGTTTAAAGAAATACAATCCCGGCATTCAGATAATTGCCGTTGAGCCTGCTACTCCCATTCACGGATTGGAAGGTATGAAGCACATGACTACTTCGGTTGTCCCCGGTATTTACGACAAACATTTTCCTGACAGGAAGATAGCGGTAGAAACAGAAGATGCCTACGAGTCTGTCAAAAGACTTGCAGCAGAAGAAGGTTTTTTTGTGGGATACTCTTCTGGAGCTGCATTTGTGGCATCTTTGAAGGTTGCCAATGAAATTGAGACAGGTACTGTGGTTGTGGTCTTTCCTGACAGGGGGGATCGTTATTTAAGTACCAGTTTTTGGGCGGGTGGGTAAATAGCAAAAAGATCACATCTTTAAGGGGCTGAAAGCGTGCTGTGTATTGATAAGGATAAACTCAGCGAAATCGAAAAAGAAGCGAGACAAAGCTATCCTGTGGAATGCTGTGGGTTGTTAATTGGTACGAATACCTCAGAAAAAAAAGTGATTGAAGTTCGTTCTATACGAAATACAAACACGGAAAGAAGTCATGACAGGTATGAGATAGAAGGCAGGGAGTTTATAAAAGCCGATAAGGAAGCGGCACGAAAAGGACTACAGATCATTGGGATATATCACTCTCATCCTGATCATCCGGCCATTCCTTCAGATTTCGATACTGAGCATGCATGGTGCGGTTACTCTTACCTGATAGCTGCTGTAGAAAATGGTATAAAAATTGAAATCAGATCATGGGTTTTTGATGACGAAAAGAAAGTCTTTCAAGAAGAAGAAATAAATGGGAGTTAAACGGAAAAGGTGGAAATTGTTGATAACAAAAGCAAGATTCACAAACTTTTAATTTTGCGTAATTGCAACAATTTATTAATTTAATTCAATGTTTCAGGTTTAAAAATGACAGAAGAAGAAAAAATTATACCCGATGATAAAATTGATTTAAGAGGGGTGCTTTGTCCAATTAACTTTGTGAAAACAAAGTTAAAACTGGAAATGATGGATTCAGGCCAAGTTTTGGAGGTTATGTTAGACGATGGTGAACCTATCAGGAGCGTTCCAAAAAGTGTTAAAGAAGAAGGACACAAAATTGTACAAGTAGAAAATTTGGGAAATGCATATCGTTTATTGATTAAAAAATCATAAAAGATAAAAATATCGGTACTTTTTCATAAAATATATTTGACTTTTTACATCAATAAACATTATATTCGCGTCTTGTAAATTTATGAATAGTTTTTTCATAGAAAAATGAAAGTTAATGTAAAAAAACGATTAAACATTTAAGGAAAAATAACGTTTTTATCGTTGGAAGGAGTTAGTTATGGAGACAAAAGAAAAAGGAAAAGTTTTTACATCCGAAAGTGAGGGGGGGATTTGGTTTACTTTCTCTCGCAGGAATATTTTGACGTTGGCAGGATGGGGATTATTTTTTGCTGCAATAGGTGCATATTTATCTCAAATTCTTGGTTATAAAGGATTTTTTTACCCCAAGGTACTTTTTGAACCTTCACCGCGATTTTCCGTAGGAGAGCCTAGGTACTTTCCAGAAAATTCAGTTACAACCTTGAAATCGAGAAAAATGTTTGTTGTTCGGGACGGGAATAGTTTCAAAGCCATCTCGGTGGTATGTCAGCATCTGGGCTGTGCCGTCGAGTTTTCTAAGGAAAAAAATATTTTTGAGTGTCCCTGCCATGGAAGTAAATACTATAGAAACGGTGTAAACTTTGCCGGACCTGCCCCTAGGCCGCTCAATCACTTTGAAATTGTTTTGGATGACAGCGGAAAGCTGGTTGTCGACACAAGTAAAGTTGTACCGATTGAAACTGAGTTAATTGTGTAATAAGTGACAGTATATAAAAAGAATATTTTTCAGAAAGTCAGTGTGTTTTATGAGTCAATCGACTTTGCCAAAAAAAGGAATAAGAGCACTTCTTGATCTGGATTGGTTACAAAAAAATATTCGTTGCCAGCATCGATGCCCCGCTCATATGGATGTGCCAGGATATATCCGTTTGATTAGCCAGGGCAAATATGAAGAATCGTACAAATTAATGAGAGAGACCAATCCGTTTCCCGCCGTGTGCGGTTATGTATGCCCACATCCTTGTGAGTCAAAATGCAAACGTGGTGATTTTGACAGGCCTGTAGCAATAGATGCGTTAAAACGATTTGTTACCGACCATATTTTCAAAAATAAAATAAAAGTCCCTCCACAAAAAGTAATCCAAAGAGCTGAAAAAGTTGCGATAATTGGCGCCGGACCAGCAGGGTTAACGGCTGCGAACGACTTGGCAGGAATGGGTTACACAGTTACGGTATTTGAGAAGGAATCTCAGCCCGGCGGTATGATGATGTGGGCGATTCCATCTTATAGATTACCGCGCGAACAGATTATGTTTGATATAAGTCAAATTGTGGCTCGCGGTGTTGAAATAAAAACAAATAATCCTATTGGAAGCCCGGGGAAAACAATTCAAGATTTATTTCAAGAAGGTTATAAAGCAGTATTTATTGCTGTTGGTGCACAAAAAGGAAAAAAACTTGAAATACCTGGCGAAGATGGTACACAAGGTGTTATGGATTGTTTGGAATTTCTGAAAAACGTGAATGACGGTGATATAAGAAGTCCGGGTGAGAAGGTTGCCGTGATTGGTGGTGGTAATTCTGCGATCGATGCTGTAAGAACGGCAAAGCGTCTCTGTCAGGATGCATTTATTGTATACAGAAGAACGCGAGAGGAAATGCCGGCTCTACCGTGGGAGATAGAAGAAGCAGAGCATGAAGGGGTACAATTTCATTTCCTGTCTGCGCCTATCAGGATCATCACGGAGAATGGAAAAGTTAAAGCTTTGGAGTGTATCAAGATGAGGCTAGGCAAACCTGACAGCAGCGGACGGAGACGACCTGAGCCAGTTCCTCAATCGGAATTTATCATAGAGACAGACTGCATTATTACTGCTATAAGTCAGGAAACCGATCTTAAATTCCTTGGAGATAATTACGGGTTGGACGTTACCAAGTGGGGAACAATTAGTGTTGACGATAACCTTGTCACCAATAAAGCAGGTGTTTTTGCCGGCGGCGATGTAACGCTTGGCCCAAGCACGATTATCGAGTGTATTGCGCAAGGGCATACTGCTGCACGATCTATTGATAAATACATCAGAGGCGAAGAAATTCAAAAACCAAAGAAAAAGGTATGGGTGACTCTTTTAGATAATGAGTTTGATGAACGGGAAGGAAATTATGATGCCATGCCTCGTCAACAAATGGAACTGTTGCCTGCAGAGAAAAGAGAAGGTACTTTTGATTTGGTAGAGCTGGGGCTTACCGAATCTCAGGCGAAGGAAGAAGCCTTGCGTTGTTTGAAGTGCGATCTTAGCATTAATGTGGAGACTAATGAATGTATCCTTTGTGGTCGCTGCAGCATGGTGTGTCCCGTTGGTGCTCTAAAGCAGGTGGATGTAAGTAACGAAGGCAAAGAGTATCGCCCGTTTGTTAGTGAGGACGGAATTGTACTAAAATATACCGATGTATGTATCCGATGTGGTAATTGCAAAGATTGCCCGGTAAATGTAATAACCTTAAAGCGCGTGCTTTGGAAACCGAACGAGGAAATAAACAAAACGATGGAAGAAACGGAGGAATAGGAGAATAATTGTTAATTTGAAAGGGGGGAAAGAGTACACAAAATGGTGGAGAAAGGAATGTACACATGAAGCTAATTCCTGATTTAATAAAAAAAATTACAAATAATGAAATTTGGAGATCCGTGTTTCGTCACGGTTACGCTGATACTCCAAGGAATAGAGCTCTTCAAATCATAAGCAACATATGGTTGCATTTACACCCTGTGAAAGTGCGAGAGCATGGTACGAAGATCCGTTTTACATGGTGTATGGGTGGAATAACGTTTTTTATATTCTTGTTTGAAACAATAACGGGAATCCTGTTAATGTTTTATTATGTTCCTGACGTGAACAGGGCATATGCAGATATTGTGGATTTGATGTATGTGGTGCCTTTCGGCAGGTTTTTAAGAAACTCTCACCGATGGGGAGCGCATGCTATGGTCATTACGGTGAGTGTGCACATGTTTCGTGTATTTTTAACCGGTTCGTATAAACCACCACGACAGTTCAATTGGGTGGTGGGCGTCATCTTGCTCGTCCTTACCTTTTTATTAAGCTTTACCGGTTATTTGCTGCCTTGGGATCAGCTAGGGTATTGGGCAATTACTGTGGGTACGAATATGGCGCGTGCTACACCCTTTCTGGGACACGAAGGCCCTTTTTCGTATATTTTAGGTATGAGACCTGATAATGATATTCGTTTTGCCTTATTAGGTGGGACAGCGATAGATGCTCCTGCTTTGCTGCGTGCATATGTATGGCATTGTATTGCAATACCAGTAATAGCATCTGCTTTGATGATGGTGCATTTCTGGAGAGTCCGTAAGGACGGCGGAATTTCCGGTCCTTTGTAGTGTCTTCACAATGTAACATAATTAATGAAAGGTGTTTTTGAGGAGTGGTTCCATGGAAGTAAGACAAGAAAAGAAGGGAATGATTGAGTTAAAAGACGATAAGGTGTTTACATGGCCCACCCTGGTTGCTAAAGAATTTTTAGCTGCTATTTTTGTTACGGTAGGGCTGTTGTTTTATTCGTATTTTGTCGATGCACCTCTCAGAGAGTTGTCGAATCCGGGACAGGCTGAAAATCCGGCTAAGGCACCGTGGTATTTTTTGGGTTTACAGGAGGTATTGGTTTATTTTGATCCGTGGTTTGCCGGTGTTGTCCTGCCAAGCATCATCATTTTAGGCCTGATACTTATTCCGTATCTTGATAATAACCCCAAAGGAAATGGTTACTATACCTTTAAAGAAAGAAGGTTTGCCGTCACGACTTTTGTTTTTGGCTACATTTTTTGGTATGTCTTAATATACATCGGTACGGCTCTCAGAGGACCTTTTTGGGCTTTTTTTTGGCCTTGGGAGAAATGGACGCACGACTTTCCGACACCGCCTCCGTTGCATAATTTGCCTCTGCCATTGGGGATTATTCTTATGTGCGGTTTTTATTTTGCCGGATTAACACTTCCTGCATTGTTCAAAAAAGATTTTTTTATGAAGTTGGGCATTATTCGATATTCGCTTACTATGGGATTGCTACTGACGATGATTGGGACAGTGATTAAAATGGTGTTTCGGTTGGCATTTAATGTGAAATTTATTATCGCTACGCCTTGGATCAACATATAATTTCCGTGCGATGACTCATTTAAGTATTTCCAGAATAGGTGAAATATGAGCTTACAAAGATTAATCTTTTTTGTTTTGAGTGTCTTGTTTTTCATAGCTACTGCGATGTGGCTTAAAGATGAGTTTAAGCCGAAATGGACAAAATATCAAGAAAAGTATTATGGAGAACAGGTTCTAAAGGTTGAAAAAGAATTTTTAGCAGCTACTGCTGCAAAAGACAAAGAGCTGTTGGAGAGGCGCTTGGAATCCCTGAAAAAACCAGTTTATGAAATTAAGCAGATACTGTTAAAAGGAAGTTACAGCTGGAGCAAACAACAAAATGGGGATAAAGTAGACAGGTGCATGACCTGCCACATCGATGAAGATAAATTAAAGGCCGCGCATCCCAGTACAAAGGAGTTGCCGTTTGATATTTATGGATGTACTGTTTGTCACGGAGGTATTGGTAGGGCTTTGAGTGAAGAGGTTGCTCATGAGGGTATGTATTATCATAAACGTCAAATGGAACTGAGACTAACTACTGCAGAAATAATGTTTGATTTTTGGAATGAGTTGGCCATCTTGACACCTGAAGAAAGTGATCCAAATGAACGGCTGGAGATGGGAAATTTTAAGAAGTACAGTATCACGGGTGATAAAGCAATCTATGTTGGCAGCCAAAAATGTCTCAAATGTCACAAAGGGTTGACCTCTCCGCATGTAGAAAGATGGCAAAGGATCAAGTTCAAGACGTTTGAACGGGTAAAAGAAGCCCCTGATTATATTGCCGGAACTGACGGATACAGAAAAACCTGCCTGAAATGCCACACGACGGGTTATGATGAAGCAACGGGAAAATTTTCTGAAGAGGGGGTTACCTGTGAGGCGTGTCATGGGGCAGGAGAAGTGTTTAGCTATTTCATGGAGATCGGTAAGGCTCCTGAAGGACAAAAAATTGCTAAAGTAGGGACGTATGGAACACCCTATAATGTGTGTGGACCTTGTCACAATACCAGGAATCATGAGATGCGTTTGAAATTTTTTCAGGAAAGGGGCGGTTCTGATGAATGGTTTTACCCGCAACATACGACTCCGTACAAAACGAGTTTTTCAGGAAAAGATGAAGCAGGATCAAAGTCACTGCCAAAAATTCAATAAAAGAAAACTTGGTCTGTTATCAAAAAGTTTATTACACATAAATTGCTGGTTTTGAGGGGAGGGGGGCTTAATTATTATGAAGTTGTTAAAATTGGGAGCGATTTTATTCACAGCTTTATTGGTGTGGAGCTTGCGGACTGGCAGTATAAAGGCTCAGTCAGAAGCTGAGTTAAAAGAAATGCAAAAGAAGGCTACTAACTATTACGATATTTTGTATCCCAATGATACCTTAAAGGATTGGTTTACAAATAACGTTGGATTGGAAAAAGGTGCTGGTCCATGGCAAAACTTATATAAACCGGTGCCCTTGCAGATGTACTGGTTTCCCGAAAGGCATTATGTAAAACCTGATGGCACATACTACGATCAGTTGTTGGAAAAATATAAACCAAATGATTGTGTTAAGTGTCACGAAGAAGTGACTCCTGGGTTTGTAAAAGACTGGGAAGATTCAACCCATGCAAAACCTAAAAAAAACCCACGGTTTGCGGAAAAGACACAGCAAATAGAGAAACTCATTGGCAGGGAACTTAAAGAAGTTACCTGTAGTGACTGCCACGGGAAGGATCATAAGGAGTTGCGTATGCCTACCCCACAAGTATGTGGTGAGTGTCATCCTCAGCAAACAATTGAATTTATGGGTGAAGCAGAACGTGGTCGCCCGAATCATATTGAGGGTCTCGCAGCCAATGTTATACCACCGTGGTACCCAGAGATGTTTCGAAGAGGGTATCCTGCGGCGCAGTTCGGATGTGATCTCTGCCATGCTACAGACCGATGCAATATTTGTCACTCGAGGCATAAGTTTGCTGCTTCTGAGGGAAGAAGGCCTGAGGCCTGTATGAGTTGTCACATGGGTTTTGATCACCCGGATGCAGAGACCTATGGTGAATCCAAAATGGGTTATATTTATCATATGGAGGGGGAACATTGGGATTGGGAAAAACCATTAGCTGAAGTTGTACCTGGCAAAGATTATCGGACGCCGACGTGTCAATTTTGTCATTTTGATCAGGGAAATGGTACGTTTGCTCATAACCCGGTAATTAAAGGTGTATGGAGAATGGGAACGGTTCCACCAACCGGAATTGATTACAAGTCCTCTCTAAAGGATTACCCCTTTGGTATAAATCTTCCGCCTATGAATTATAAACTTGATGTATATTCTCCGGAAAATAAAAGAAGATCGGAACAGTGGGTTTCCGTTTGCAGCAAGTGTCATAGTCCGAGATTTGCCAGATTGTACCGTGAAAATTTAAATGATTTTATGTTTGAAATGTGGAGTTTGCAGGACAGAGCTCAGTCCATAGTAGATGATATCGCTGCAAACGACGAATTTGATGTTCCTATTAAGCAAAGGGATATATTCCCACTTGGAGATATTCTTGCAGATGCGCTAGGACCTGGGTTGTTAGGGGATGCAGTGCATAGAGCATTCAAAACGACGGGTGGTAAGGTACCTGTTGTTGGACCAATTCTTGGTTTGTATGGCCTGTTTATGACTGGAAAAAACAATCCTTCAGAGATTGAGCTTACCTATGCGAACATGTGGTTCGGTGATGCTAAACACGCATATAAAGGTGTTGCTCATGGACAACAGGATATAGCGTGGTGGTATGGCGCTGCTAAGGTATATCAGGGAATTAACCGATTAGAAAGTCAGGCGATTGCGCTTAAAAGAGGAAAGAAGGTTGATGAGTTTATGGTGGCAACAGGTAGAAAAAATGTTGCTGGTATTGTTGGAAGTATAGTTGGTATCGTTGCAGTCATCATGTTTGGTGCTGCTTTATGGAAAAAGAAACGAGAGACGCGATCCTCATAATGGCGCTTAAGTTTAATAACTAAAAAAACAAAAAAGGCATCTTGTATAAGATGCCTTTTTTGTTTACTATACGTATCGAAAAATATTGGAGATAATGATGCTGCGTGATGGAAAACAATATACTTTAAGCTCGTTACAGTTTGGTGCCTTTCCCTGCGATTATCAAAATGATGAAGAAGTCTACAACAATTCCGGGGTTGTAGTCATAGGAGTTCCCTTTGATGGGACCGCAACTTATCAGCCGGGAACTAAATTTGGTCCCAATGCAATATTAAACGCTTCTGTTAATATTGAACCTTACGATGACGAGTCAGGCGAAATTTATACGATAGGAATTTTTACCATCGGGACCCTCGATGTAGAAGAAATACACACGGATGCTAAAAAAGTAGTTGATACCTTGTATAAAGCGAGCAAAGCTATCGTAAAAGACAATAAATTTTTGGTAACTTTGGGAGGAGAACATTCGCTGTCACAGGGAGTAATTAGAGCCTACAAAGAAAAATACCGGAAACTATCCATACTTCAATTGGATGCACACCTTGACTTAATGGAACAATTCGGGGGTACTAGTTTCAGTCATGCAAGCGTATCGAGACGAGTAGTTGAGGATTTAAAATGTAAAGTGACCAGTTTTGGTGTCCGGGTAGTATCGAAGGAAGAGTTGATGTTTGTTCAGAAGAAAAAAGATTTCATCTCGGTATTTTACGCAAAAGATATTCATGATAATGACGATTGGCATGATCAGGCTTTAGAAACATTAGAGGATCATGTATATATTACCTTGGATGTGGACGGCTTTGACACGTCTATCATGCCAGCTACCGGCACACCTGTTCCTGGTGGTCTCAGTTGGTATAGAACAATTGACTTTTTACGAAAAGTATACAAAAACAAGAAGGTGGTTGGTTTTGATGTCGTTGAATTAAAGCCAAACCCGGGAGATGAAGCCCCCAATTTTTTAGTAGCGAATCTCGTATATAAAAATATTGGGTTTTATAAGAAATATACACTTCGTTCCTAGCGTTGAGAGGATTCCTCTGTTTTGATTTCATGAATCGATGTTTGTTATACCTGATAAAGGGTGACAATTTAATTTGTTTAAAAATGTAGCGCCGACCTCTGTAAGTGATGTCAGGAGAGAGGACAAACTACCTGCTTCACATGTTTTGCATGAATTCCATGTAAATATACGGGCTTTTCAAAGAGCAAAATTTTATGATAAAGAATATGTTGATACTTATATTGCACAAAAAGATGCCATCTATAGCATGGACGATGCTCTTGGTATTTTGCATTCTGTCAGGGTGTGGTAATAAGGCAAACAATCATAATAAAGAAGGGATTTTGTTTTATAATAAAGGGAAGTACACTGAGGCTATTGGAGAATTCAAAAAGGCGTTGGAACTAAACCCTAGTTTTTATGATGCCCATTATCATTTGGGAATTGTTTATTACGCAAAGGGTATGACTGACGAATCGATAATAGAACTAAAAAAGGCAATTGATATAGACCCCAACGAACCCAAGGCACACTATAATATTGCATTTGCCTACGTGGCTAAGGAAGATGTTGCTACAGCGCTTACAGAGTATCGAAAAGCTGTTGATTTGTTTGCAGCAAGGAACGATAAAAAAGAGGCGGATGCGTATCTCTATATGGCTGTTGCTTATAGTTTGATAGAAAAAAACGATGAAGCCCTCTCTGCTTGTAAAAAAGCGCTGAAAATCAATCCAGATCTGGAAGACGCACATTATTTCTTAGGGGTTTGTTATTACAAAAGGAATATGATTGACGAAGCAATTGCAGCTTTTAAAAAAGTCATTCAATTGAATCCAAAATCTGAAAAGGCACATAACCTGCTATTCACGATTTACGACAAACTCGGAAAAACGGAAGAATCTATCGAAGAGGACCGCATATTGAAACAAATTGCAAGGGAACGGAGAGAACAACAATAGACGTTGGTAGCGGGTCGTAGCGGAAGTAGTAAAAGCAGATAAAGCTACAATACGGTAAATGAGCGAAAATATCCTCGGGGATTTGTTTATCCAAACGGCAACGATTAAAAAATAGCCGTGACAATATTAAGTTGAAAATATAATTCTGCAAAAAAATGAAAAAGGAGGAATGAAGCGGTGGAAAGGGATATTGCACGTATAATAATTAGCGAACGACAGATTCAAGATAAGCTTCTGGAATTATCTAAGACATTGATCCGTGATTATCAGGGCAAGGATTGGACTGTCATTGCAATTTTAAACGGAAGCCTTATCTTTCTTGCCGACCTGATTCGTTTAATTCCATTTCCTATCAGATTAGATACTATCGACGCGGCTACCTACGGTGAGTCAACTTTTCCTCAAGAAGAGACCAAGATAATCCGTCACTTTAAGATTGACATAGAAGGGAAGCATGTACTGGTGATCGATGATATCGTTGATACAGGAAGCACTTTAAAAAGGGTGTTAGAAGACATCAAAAAATACCATCCTGAAACACTGAAGAGTTGTGTTTTTTTAAATCGGAGAAGCAGGAGACGGTATAATGTTCGTCCGGAATATTGCTGTTTTGATATCGGGGATGATTATGTAGTTGGTTATGGGCTGGATTACAATAATAAATATCGAAATCTGCCGTTTATAGCAGTGTTGAAAGACGAATGTTATCATCGTGAAGGTCTTGTCAGATAAGGAGGAACAAAGGTACGTATTTCTTTGAAGGCCATTTTTGCCCATTTAACAGGCAGTTGCAGAGGAAATACAGAGGTATTCGCTTCAGATGAAATATTAATTGGTACCGATGCTAAAGCCCACATTCATTTTGACCCTGAGATAGACAAAAACACGTCAAGGTATCACACCAAAATACAATTACGGGAATGTGATTATATATTAAAAGATCAGGGAAGTGCAAAGGGGACACTTGTAAACAATCGGTTGGTTAATGAAATCGTGCTGAAGGACGGTGATTTGATAGAGTTTGGTGCTGGCGGTCCCAAGGTACGGTTTCGGACTAAAACTGATAATGCCGATGTCTGTAAGCCGTGGACAGAGATTGTAGAAGGCCCGGTGGGGTATATAGCGAGTACCTTGCATAGAGGAGGAATTACAACAGAAACAGCGTTTTTTAAAATAGGCGCATTTCTCATTCTTTTCGCAGTATTCAGTAGTCTTGTCTCATATTTTTACATTCAATATTTGCGGCTGTCAAAGACGGTTGAAAAGGTGCACACGCTTGAAGTTGAAAGAAGTGTTGCCGAAAGAATCATCAAGAGCTATAGCGATGGAGTCTGTCTGATCCAAGGAGCCTTTTATTTCTATGATGAAGAAACAAATGAACCACTTATGATGATGGGCAAAAGGACAGCGCGGGATTAATGAATATACAGGTAACGGATTTTTGGTTAGTGCAGATGGTCTGATCCAGACCAACCGACATATCGCAAAGCCGTGGTGGGAAATGGAGATGTCTCCATTCATTCATATAAAACCCACGATCAAACCCCGGTTTGACGTATTTCGGGCATTTTTCCCTGGCATTAAGGAACCGTTTGACTTAAAAACAGAGGTGATTTCCCACGAAATAGACATAGCGCTGCTTCGCATTGATATGCGCGATGCTAAAATTCCCGTCCTTGAATTGGACGCTACAGGCAAAGGGACGATAGTGGGTGAGCCTGTGATATTGTTAGGTTATCCGGCAGGTGTTAATGCCATTTTTGCGAAAACAGACCCCGTGGTTGTAAAACAACTTTTGAATTTGCCTTTCGTTTCATTGGTGCAAGAACTATCAAATTGGGGGTTGATAAGACCTCTTACGACACAAGGTCACTTAAATGACATCATGTCTGACAGAATCATCTATGACGCTCAATCAACTGCAGGTGGAAGCGGAGGACCTATTTTTAATAATAAAGGAAAGGTAATTGGAATTAGTTACGGAATTTTTCCTGGCTTCCGAGGTTCCAATTTTGGTGTTCCTATAAGTTATGGTATAGGACTGATCAAGTCGTTATCGTTAAGCAAAAGGGATTAAATCAATGAGAAATACTTGTCCATCTTTTTCTACAAAAAATAAAGAAATGGGTAATATGAAGATTATTGCTTGGGGAGTAATAGAGATTTATCATACGATTTTATGTGTCTTTATGTTGTTTATGCTTTGCAGTTCATTACACGCACATTCTGATGGCGCGCCTATAGGTTGTCTTGGTGCAGGAATTGATAAATACGACTGGAATTTGTATGCACCAAGAAGTACGTTCACCTGCGGTAATTTGGGATGCCATTATCAGTACCCAATTGATATCGGGAAGGCTAAATTAAAACTATTTGTAATAAGCAAGTGTGAGCCTGGACAAATTGTGGACATTTTGGTGTCTTTTGAAAAGACAAATACTGAATTCCATGGTTTTGAAATTACCGCTAATGATAGATATTATAATCAAATAGTGGGTACCTTCATTAATCCTGACAATGATGAAGATATACAGATAATAGGGAATGGGCTCTTTGTGACTCACACAAAAAAGGGGACACAGCAGAAATTCTGGCATGTAAAGTGGCGGGCGCCTCCGGCAGATTTTCCGGTACAGAACCCTGTAAGGCTTTATGCTATGGGAGTCGAAGCAGACAACGATGGGACAGCTATGGGTGATTATATCTACAAGGCGACGAGGCTTATTGAAGTGGTGCCAAAGATGGTAAAGAAGGGGCAAATTAAAGCAATAAAGAAGGAGTGATCTGATGAAGTTAAAAATTTCGTTTTTAGGATTAATGTTTATCCTGTGCTTATCTTTGACAACCAATGCCTCCCAGCTTGATTTTTCATGGAATGCGCCCAAGACATATGTGCATAACAAAGGTACTGACGGAGAGACTATGTACATCATATGGTTTTACAATTTAGAAAATACGTTTGAAAAACCTATAGCAGTTCCTGTCGAAGTATTTTTAATGACGGATACGGGTAAGAAATATCTGGATACTTATTACCCGGAGATTATGGATCATGTAGCTAAGCTAGATGAAGATTACAAGGAAGGGAAGAAATATCAGCACACCGCTATCGCAAGGGGGGAGTTGGTTCCCAAGACAATCAAGCATTGTGTGGCGATGTTCGAGGATGTAGATCCCAAGGTAAAGCGTCTCGATATATTTGTGACGGGTATATCACATTTCTTTTTTTGGCGATGCCGGATGATTGATTCCTCGTACAAGATTACCTACGAAAGGGAGCAAGGCTACTGGAAATTAATTGAGCATGGGATGACGAAAGACTCTTCGCATAGTTCCTACAAAGTTGAGTCAGGGAACTGGTAAGAAACTGTTGTAAATATCCTGCGGCACGGTTTCAGCAGCCGCATTTCGTGCCAATTTCAGACGTTCAGCAAGCGAGGCAAGTTCATGTTTTGCAGGCGTCTTGTGAACTAGCACGTATACAAAAGAAAAAAATATTTTCATGAACGAGACCGACTGTGTAACCCAAAAAGCGCCCGGCATTGCTTTATTTAAGCCGGTATTTGTCGCCGTCCTGCTCGTCAGTCCAACCAGCAGGGAGATTGGCAAAGGAGCAAATCTCGTTATATTCAATTCTTATTTTGGCATAATTTTTAACCAGTCATCCATAGAAAGGACGGGAACGATTTTACCTGTCTGGCTGGGTACGAGGGGTAGAAAAAATTCTACCGCTGCACCGTAATCGTTTGTTTCGAAGATAATAAAATAATCATGTTCGGTAACGGTAACGTAAGCTCCTAATACCTTTATACCTTTTTCCTCTGCCGTTCTTCTTCCCTCCCAGAACTTGCTCAGCATCTTTGCGCCATCTCCACTCCTGCCGGGACAATTTTCCGGAGTATGCGTCCAGTGGGCAACATATAAGGTTCTTTTTTCATCGGGATTTATGGTCCGCTTTGACTCCTTTTCATCATCGTGTGCATACATATCAGGGCTGAAAAATGTTGTAGCAATACAAAAGACAAAAATACCTAACAACCATTTTATACAGCGTTTCATATCTTTTTTCTCCTTCTTCTTTGCTCTCAAATTTAAAATACCTACAAAATGATTCGTCCACACTATTTATAAGCGATACATTTGTTGCTTTAGATACACCTTCAAAACCCTATGCACTGTAATGACAATTTCCGAATTTCTCCTTTTCTGCCTGACCGTCCGAATACCATGACCCTGGATGAGCTCCGGCCTGTATGTTACTCCGGTATAATCCGGTCGTCCAGTATGGTTACTGCAACCATACGGGAAAGATTATGGTCGGACTCCTCTCTTGTTTTTACGATGGTCTTATCTCCTTCTTCATCACCGTCGATAAAGTGATGCGTAACATCATAAATATCTCAATTTTGACCGGCATTACCTCTGTGACCTTAATGTCTCATCTTACCATATTTTTGTATATTTACAATCTCATTAATGATGGGTAAAAGACCACAGAACAAGGGGAGTAACTATAGTCTCAGGTTTACCAAAAGAGGTGGTGGCACCTTTTGTCATGCTGTTGCAGAATCGATATAGATCGTGGTAACCACATGTCCGGGACAAACGAATCGAAAGGATAATTCCTGGTGGTTCAGGACAATTTATGTTGTTTGTTTTAGCATATTGGTATATATTAAAGTAGCAAAGCTACTACCATGCGTTGTTAAATCGCAGCGGTCAGTTGTATTTATTTTTTTTGCTGACGCTCCAGAGAATTGGAAAAGAATTACCGAACGTATTTTTATAACGAAGCGCGGTTAATGCCCTTCTAAAAAAGAAGTTTTACACACGATACGATTATACGAATGAAAATTCTTGGAATCGATCCTGGCACTCAGATCGCCGGTTTCGGTATGATAGAAAAGACAGGGTCAAAAATAGTAGCCATCGAATACGGTTTTATCAAGGCCGGTAAAAATTATACCTTTCCCCAACGACTTCAAATAATTCACCATAAAATTATGGATATTATATCAAAGCATCAACCTGATCAGATGGCTATCGAAGAGGTCTTCTACAGCAAAAATGTTAAGTCAGCAATCAGGATTGGGGAAGGAAGGGGAATTGTCTTCTTGTGTGCAGCATCAGCAAATATTCCTATTACCGAATATGCTGCTACCGTTATCAAGAAGGCTGTGGTAGGAAATGGAAATGCACATAAGGAACAGGTACAGGAAATGGTAAAAATCATTCTTGATCTGCCGGAGATCCCGGAGCCCAGAGATGCCGCAGATGCTCTTGCCATTGCAATATGCCACAGTCACAATCTCAGGTATTAAACTGAGTGCGCTCTTAGGGAATTATTCAGTTTGTACTTTGCAGTGCTCGCAGAATATTTTTTGAAAACTCAGTGAGTGTGTTGTCCCTGGCTCCCATTACGAGGATACAGTCACCTGGTCTTACGTAGTTTTTAATTACGGGAATAATATCATCTCTCTTTTCAATGAACAAGGCATTCTTGCCGCCTTCATTTACTCGCGTAATAATATCGGCAGAAGAAATGTTCCGTTGCGCTGTACCACCTACATAAAATATTTCAGGCATAACGAGCATGTCCCGCGGAGAAAGAACGTTTATAAAGGCGCTGATCAATTCCTCCTTCATGAAGTTTGTGGGACCGTAGCCATGTGGTTGAAAGACGGCTATGGCCCGGTTACAGCAGAGTTTTACCGCAGTTATTGCGGCCATAATTTTTTCAGGATTATGGGCATAGTCATCTATTATTTTTATCCCACGAACTTCACCAATAATATCCATTCGACGTTGAATACCCGTGAATTGTCTGAGCGCTGCCGATGTCATGTCGTCGGAAATGCCAAGACTTCTCGCTACAGCAATTGCTGCAAGTGCATTCGATACATTATAGATGCCCGGCAGATTGATTTGAAAAGAACATGCGTCTACGGTAAAACTGGATTGGAATGTTTGATGAACGATATTTCTTGCACTTACGGCAGCGGGGTTATTTACTCCATAAGAAAGAAGGTTTTTATGATTAAAATTGATTGTTTTTAGATAAGGACAATCGGCATTTAAAATCAGGGTGTCTCTGGTATTTTGTGAAAGAACAACAAACATCTTAGAAATGTCTTCGATCGTCTTGTGATCTTTCGATATGTTTGTGATGACAGATACCCGCGGAGTATAGAAAATAATGCTACCATCACTTTCATCGGCTTCAATAGAAATAATATTCGATGTGCCTGCTTTTGCATTACCCAAAAAGGATTCATGTACAAAATTTTTAATACAACCACCCACGATAATAGTAGGAGACAAACCGGCATAATCGAGGATATAACCCACCATACTGCTTACAGTAGTCTTCCCGTTTGTTCCACCGATAGCGATCCCATACTTAGGATTAAACATTTCAGCTAGAAGGATGGCGCGTTTCAGAATCGTTTTGTTCAATACACGCGCTTTTTTAATATCCTGATTGTCTTCTTCGATTGCAGAAGATACAATCACGTAATCGGTATTCTCATCAATACCGGAGCCGTCCTGAAGATGAAGCAAGATACCCTGGGCTGTGAGTTTGGAAAATACATCAGAGGCAATGTTTTTGTCAAAATTTCTGTCTGACCCACTGATAATATGGCCTTGCCCTTTCAGCACCTGGGCAATGGCGCTCATGCCAATACCGCCCACTCCGGTAAAATGATATGAAAATTTCTCTGAATCGACATGATTCCCCATGATATTTCTCAGATTTTTCGTATTATGGGAAGAATAAAAAATTTCGATGGGTACCGTGGGAATGATTGGTTTGTGGGTTTTAACATCCTTTGCTTACTTTCCTGTTTCATAAACGTTAAAACTATACAGAATAAAGTTTTAATTGTCAAATGTTTCTTACACGTTATTCATTCTTGACAAGCCTCATGAATCGTTCTAGAATCTGATGTTTGTTTAAAGATGCCTATCTTTTGTTTTTTATATGATATGTAATCTTGATGCAAAGATAGAAAGTGGTAACAATTTCTTTTTTTAACAAGGTAACAGGGGATGGATGAAACCTTGGATACAATAGGCAGACAACTTATTCTGGAGACATGGTGATTACTGCAAGAAGATTATTAATATTATTGATGTTGTAAAGAGTATATTGAGTAAAACAAAAGAGTTTACAAACGCAGCGCTAATGAATGTTGTATACCATCGATTCCACCCTTACGATGCAACTGGTGTGGCTATTCATACGAATACCACATTTCAGTTCGCTCGTTTACTGAATATGGCACGTTACTGTTAATATCTTTTTTATGACGATATCATTAATCCCCAGAATACAGCTTCTTTAATCTAGCATGTATTTCATGGGCTGAAAATTTCCCTTACAGAGCAAAAAGGGGAGACTTCCTGTTGAAAGGCCCAGAAAAGGATAAACCAGCAAATGAGATTGCCTGCATTGTGAATTTCAACGCGCAAAGCTATTAATAAAAGCACGGAGAAATATTTATGAAAAACATTACGACAAATTGGATCGACGATTACTTTAACAGCCACGAGGTACATAAACATGCCTTTAAGAGTGTTGTATATCAGGTACAGTCAGAGGTTCAAAAAATCATAATTGTTGATACCTACAATTATGGCCGGTGTCTTATCCTTGATAACGAATTTCAATCAGCAGAGATGGATGAATTCATTTATCACGAGGCGCTCGTACATCCTTCTTTTATCTTACATCCCGGAGCCGAGAACATTCTCATTTTAGGTGGTGGTGAAGGTGCAACGTTGCGCGAAGTACTTCGGTACAAGATGGTAAAAAAGGCAGTTATGGTTGATATTGATAAGGAAATGATCGCTTGTGCTAAAAGATTTCTTCCCTCATTTCATGCCGGCGCATTTGATGATGGTCGTGTTGAACTTGTTATTGAAGACGGGAGAAAATACATGGAAAAGGTTCATGACCGCTTTGATGTGGTTGTCATTGATGTTAATGGCCCGTTGGAGCGGGGATCATCATATATGCTTTTTACCATGGAATTCTATCAGATCATTGCAGAAAAGCTGAGGACAAATGGAATCCTTGTCGTACAATCGGGTGCTGCTTCCATCTCTGAGAATGAGATGTTTACGAGTGTTTGCAATACGCTCGGTAAAGTCTTTTCATCCGTATTCCCTTATGTTACCTATGTCCCTTCTTACGCATTACCGTGGGGTTTTTCTTTGGCGACACACAACCCATCAAACCTCGATATTTCTAGTGATGAAATTGATGCAAGAATTCATTCAAGGATCAATGGCGAACTTCGTTTTTATGACAGTATTACCCATCATGCTATGTTTAATTTACCAAAGTATTTACGAACTGATATTCAAAAACAAAGGCGTATCATAAAGGATAAAGATCCACTTACCAAACATTATTCCGGTATTCCCACAGAATCCACAAATCAATAAATGTAGCTAAATACAGGTGTCATATCTTTCTTATGTCGTACGCTTGCTACACATTATTCCTTCGCAATGGTAAAACCCGCATTATTACCTATATCTTTTTGAAGTATTTTCAATCCGTTTCAAAATTTATTCTTCCAAAAACCGATGATCTTGTTTTTCATCATAGAGCAGCTTAAAGTCGAGTCTTTCATCGCATCTGTTTTTGTGGGATACGTATTTATTTTCTTCATTTTGCCAGGGTAGTCACGCGTAAAGGCTGATATCCTTGTGTCCGCGTTGAGGAAAGAGATGTCGCTGTTTAAATTCCCAGAACTTCCGTTTACCATCAATTATTTAAATGTGGGTAGTTTACTTTTTTTAAACCAAAAGATGAATAACACCCAAGGTGGTATCGTTCAGACCGATAATGACAATTTTATTCTTTGTATCCGTGGTTTGTTTTGAGAATATTTCTTATTTCTTCATTCATCTTCACTACTGCCTCCCTAGTGGCGTCTCTCCATGAATCAATACCATATTTTTCCTTCCAGGGGGAAAGATTGTATGCGTAGAGGATTGAACGAGAGGCATTGATAATTGCCCCGAGACCATCAGGGTTAAAGCAACATGCGATGTCTTTTGCTGTAGCACCCTGGGCACCGTAACCGGGGACAAGGAAATAAGCCGTAGGCATAATCTTTCGTAATTTTGTTATTTCGTGTGAAAATGTGGCCCCCACGACAGCACCAACTGCGCTGTATCCGTGTTTACCAAGGACATCTTTTCCCCATGTATATGTCCTTTCTGCGATAATTTCGTGAAGTTTCTTCCCCTCACATATGAGATCCTGAAATTCTCCTGAGTCTGGATTTGATGTTTTAACAAGCACGAATATGCCTTTATGATATTTTTTGGCCGTTTGAAAAAAAGGGAGTAGGCTGTCAGTCCCCAAGAATGGATTAATGGTTATGGCATCTGTGCCGAATGGGGCTTCAGCAACATGATCTGTGCATACCTCTCCAATGTGTGCGTTGGCATATGCCTCAGCCGTGCTGGGCACATCACCCCTTTTTACATCGCCAATTACTATCAACCCCTTTTGTTTGGCATATTTAATGGTTTCTGCATATGCCCATACACCCCACCAGCCATAAAGCTCATAAAATGCAATCTGGGGTTTGACGATGCTCACATGTGGTGCGATGAGGTCGATAACCTGTATGTTAAATTCCAGAATAACGCGGGCTTCATATTCGAAACTTTGTTTTTTTAAAGTAGAAAACTTCTGCTTAATGATGTCAGGAATAGATTTGAAATAGGGGTCTAAACCCACAATCATGCAGCTATTTTTTTTGCGGATGGCCGTGATAAGTTGGTCGGCAAAATTTTCTCTGTTGTCAGAGACTGCAGACAAGTTTGTTTCCCTTGATTCAGAGGTTATTTTAGTAATTAGAGTGCTAAAAAATTCTTAAGAAGTTTTGGACCTTCTGCAGTTAAAAAGGATTCGGGATGAAACTGCACCCCTTCCAGGGGATATTCCTTATGCCGTATACCCATGACCTCATCATCATCTGCCCTGGCTGTGACTTCAATACAATCGGGCAGCGTGTCTTCTTTGACGATGAGAGAATGATAGCGAGTTGCCTCAAAAGGATTGGAAAGTCCTTTGTAGATTGTTTTGCCGTCATGTTTGATCATGGATGTCTTGCCGTGCATGAGTCTCCGCGCTCGAACTACTTCAGCGCCATATGAGTAAGCAATGCACTGGTGGCCAAGACAAACCCCGAGAATCGGTATCTTGCCGGTAAAATGTTTTATGATGTCATTGGAAATGCCTGCTTCTTTAGGAGTACAAGGTCCTGGCGAAATAATGATATGATCTGGCCTCTTGCCCTCTATTTCATCGAGGCTGACCTTGTCATTCCGAAAGACTTCCATTTTTGCGCCAAAAGCGCCTATTTGTTGTACGAGATTATACGTAAAAGAGTCGTAATTATCGATAATAAGTATCATGGTAATTTCTGCTTCCTTAAGCTGTGATATTAACAAAATACCTTTTGAATATCAAAAGGATTTTAGGCACATAAACAGTTGTTTCATTAGTTTGAGATAAATGTTCTTACGACAAAAACAACTTGACAACACTTGTTTTTTTTGTTACCTTTTTGTAAAGTATTAACATATAACTAGTGGAGGAATAAGTTATATTTATCACCTTTTGCGAATTTTATGTAATTATCAAAGGCTGGATGGGTTGAGCGTCGATTGTATAAGTGGGGTAATCCCACTTTTTTATTTTAAGAATGATAATATTTTCTGAATAAATAGTACAGTCAGCATCAGATAGTCTGAATTGAAGAAAAAAGGTATTTATGGATAAAGAAAGCTTGTTACGTCTGGTAGATAGTTTACACAGGGATAAAGAAATTGCCAAGGAAGTAGTGTTTCAAGGTATAGAGGCTGCCTTGACTATGGCTGCCAGAAAACATTTTAAATCACAGGAAGTAGTCACCATTCAAATTGACAGAACCACAGGAGAAATCTTGGCAAAGGAAGGTAGCCGTACCATAGATCCTTCAGAATTAGGCAGAATTACAGCGCAAACTGCAAAACAAGTCATTATCCAGAAGATACGGGAAGCTGAACGGGATGTGATCTACGAAGACTTCTTCAGCAGGAGGGGGGACATTGTTAGCGGTACGGTTCAGAGATTTGAAGGTTCTGCGATAATTGTCAATCTTGGCAAAACAGAAGGTGTTTTGCAGAGGTCGGAACAAATTGATGGTGAGCATTATAATGTGAACGAACGTGTCAGAGCGATCGTTTATGATGTAAAGAAGGTAGGGACACGGGTGCGGATTCTGCTTTCAAGGACGCATCCTGATTTTGTTCGGAGGCTCTTTGAACTGGAAGTACCAGAAATTGCAGAAAATGCTATTGAAATTAAAGCACTGGCTAGGGAGCCTGGTCACAGGACCAAGATCTCTGTGGCTTCGAGTGACCAGAATGTTGACTGTGTAGGAGCCTGTGTAGGGGTGCGTGGGTCAAGGATTAAGAATATCGTGGATGAATTAAACGGAGAGAAGATCGATATAATCCGGTGGAGTAATGAACCAGAGGTCTTATTGCCCAATGCGCTGAAACCAGCGGAAGTTTCTGGAATTATTTTATCTGCAGAGAATCAGGTTGCAACCATT
Organism: Candidatus Brocadia sapporoensis; assembly: GCF_001753675.2. Classification (GTDB taxonomy): domain Bacteria; phylum Planctomycetota; class Brocadiia; order Brocadiales; family Brocadiaceae; genus Brocadia; species Brocadia sapporoensis. Next base: position 37,620 of record NZ_MJUW02000112.1, read on the forward strand.
GTCGTGCCAAACGATCAACTTTCTCTGGCAATAGGAAAAAGGGGACAAAATGTGCGCCTGGCATCTCGGTTGACTTCCTGGGATATTGATATCATTACAGAATCAGAATTTGAAGAAAGGCAGAAAACCAGCGCTGAGGGATTGTCAGAAGCCTCTGAGACTAAAAAAACAGCCATTAATAATGTGACTGCATCGGAACCCGGTGAGCGTATACAAACCGATAGGAAAAAAGAGGAAGTTTCGTAATAAAATATATCATTAAATATTAGGAGTTTTCATGGGAAAAATCAGGATCAGTTTACTAGCGAAAGAGCTGGGGGTGAAGAGTAATCTTTTAATTGATAGGTGTCATGAGAAAGGGTTGACTCATATCACCCATCACGCGAATACTCTGATTCCTGAACAAGCGGAAATGATAAGACAATTGTTCAAGCCAAGTGCAAAAGAAGTAGTTTCCGCAAAAGAAGCGTCAAAGGTTAAAGAACCTATAGTTCTCCATGAGACGGAGCACAAAAAAGATGATAAAACTGTTTTGCAAACGGGTAGTGGCATCAAGGTCGTTCAACCCACCAAAATTGTGAGAATTCCAAAGAGTCCGCCCCAGCCACAACGAATAGTAAAAGTGCCTCCGACAAAAACGTTCTGGAAGAAGCGTCCACAGGCTGTTGCACCGGCTAAGAGGAGAGACCATACAGCCGAGGTAATAGAAATAAAGAAGCCGGCAGTTAAAGAGAAAGAAACAAAGATAGTTATGGAGCCACCAATAACAGTAAAAGACCTTTCTTCAAAATTAGGAATTCGCGCGAATGAAATTATTACCAAGTTGCTTCTTGAGCACAATGTGCGCTCGACAATTAATCAAATATTAACCGAGGAAATTGTGCAGTTGTTAGGTATTGAGTACGGAGTGGAGATTGAGATCAAAAAAAAGGAGATCGCGGCAGAACGCGATTTTATTGCTGAGCAGGTATCTACAAGAATTGAAGATCTGGTGTATCGCGCCCCAATAGTAACTTTTCTAGGGCATGTTGACCACGGAAAGACATCGCTCCTTGACAGTATTCGTCAAACAGATGTAGCGGCTGATGAAGTAGGCGGGATTACACAACATATTGGTGCGTATAAAGTGGAAATGAATGGCAAACACGTGGTGTTTCTGGATACACCCGGTCACGAAGCTTTTACTGCCATGAGGGCACGGGGTGCGAATATTACGGATGTCGTAGTGCTTGTTGTGGCTGCTGATGATGGAGTGATGCCACAGACGGAGGAGGCATTAAATCATGCCAAAGCCGCTAATGTACCGATTGTTGTAGCTTTAAACAAGATTGATAAACCAAGTGCTAATCCGTTGCGTGTAAAACAACAGCTTGCAAATTTAGAGTTAATCCCTGAGGAATGGGGTGGAAAGACACAGTTTGTTGAGACTTCCGCTGTTACAAAAAAGGGTATTACCGCCTTACTTGAAAGACTTTTACTGGAGTCCGAAATTTTGGAATTGAAGGCGAATCCGCGGAACCCGGCACGAGGTGTTGTATTAGAGGCCCATTTAAGTGAAGGACGTGGTGTTGTTGCAAATGTCTTGATACAAGATGGCAGTTTGCGTCAAGGGGATATTGTTTTATGTGGAAAAACCTATGGCAGGGCACGCCTTATTACCAATGACAGGGGGATTGAAGTACAGGAGGCTGGTCCTTCAACACCCGTATCAGTCTCAGATTTTTCAGAGGTTCCGGAGGCGGGTGATAAATTTTATGTCGTAGGGGATATACAAAAAGCGAGGGAAATCGCTCTGGAAAGACAAAAAAAAGAGCGTGAAACCTCCTTGGCAAAATACCAGCACGTTACCTTGGATAGCCTCTATTCAAAAATTGCGGAGGGAAAGGTAAAGGAGATTAAGGTCATCTTAAAGGCCGATTATAAGGGTTCTGTTGAGGTGCTTAAAAAGGCGCTGGAAGAGCTTTCCACTTCTGAAATTAAAGTAAAAATATTGCATTGTGGTGTAGGAGGTATTACAGAATCTGACGTGCTTCTTGCGGATGCATCGGATGCAATTGTAATTGGATTTTATGTGACGACTGAGGACAAGGCACGTATTTTGGCGGAAGATAAAGGGGTAGATATCAGACTTTATAAAATTATTTATGATGCGACGAATGAAATAAAAGCCGCCATGGAAGGTATGTTAGAACCGGAATCCAAGGAGGTTGTATTGGGTCAGGTTGAAATAAGGCACGTTTACCGTATTTCAAAGTTTGGTAACGTTGCCGGTTGTTATGTAAAGACGGGTAAAATTACAAGGAACTCCTCTGTCCGTCTGATTCGTGATAACATTATCATTTATGACGGAAAATTGGAGTCATTAAAAATCGTGAAAGATGATGTCAAAGAGGTTCGGGCTGGTTTTGAATGCGGTCTAATAGTTGCGAATTATAATGATATTAAAACAGGAGATATTGTGGAGGCTTATGAGGTGCAGAAGGTTGCGCGATTCTTAACGGTATAGAAAAAGTATGAATTATTTTGGCTGATTCCATGATAAGGTAACGAGACGACTCGCAGTATGTTTTTTTCAATTCAGACAGTTGTGGTGATAGCTACAGGATGTTATGGATCTGGAGTTTCATAAATCTGATGATGCTGTGGTTGGGGTTTTAAATATTCGATTAGTAATCCGCAGTGCACTTACGTTAAAAGACAAGCGGCGTATTTTGAAAAGCCTAAAGGACCGTGTTAAAAATGATTTCAACGTCTCTATCTCGGAGATCGGCACGCTAGATCATTGCCAATATGCGCGATTAGGCATTGCAATGGTAGGGAATGATAAAAAGTATTTGAATAGCACTTTATCGAATTTACTTAATATGTTCCGGATTGCAATTTCAGTTGAGCTTGTCGATTATCACCTCGAATTTGTTTAATTTCATACCTTCGGAATCCCTAAGTAAGTTCTCGACCCATTTTTGTGAATTCATACTTTTCATTATTTCATAAAAAGTAGGAGGTTTATTATGTCTTCAAGAAGATGCGAACGATTAGAGGAATCTATTAAACAGGAAGTGAGTAAAATTATTTTATATGAATTAAAGGATCCGAGAATAGCTTTTGTTACGATAACAAAAGTTGAGATCACAGCGGATTTGAAGAATGCAAAAGTCCATATTTCAATATTGGGGGATGATACTACCCGCAAAAAAACATTACAGGCAATTGAGCATGCAAAGGGCTTTATCCAGGCAAAAGTAGGTGCCCAGTTGCAAATTAAGTATACCCCCGTTTTGACGTTTTGTTTGGATGAGTCGGTTCAAAAGAGCCTGCGTATATCAAAACTAATTGATGAGGCAGTAAAAGGAAACGATATAGCAATAAAAGGTGAGTTGAAAGAATGAAGAAATTATTTTTAGGGCTGCCTAAAGGTAGCCTCCAGGAAGCAACCGTTGAAATGATGAAGAAGTCGGGTTACAGCGTTCATATAAGCCCTCGGTCTTATTATCCCACAATCGATGATGATGAAATTTCAGTAAGGTTGATTCGTCCGCAGGACATGTCCAGATATGTTGAAAAAGGTATTATCGACGCAGGTCTGACTGGTGCTGATTGGGTGAAAGAAGCTGGTTCAGATATACGGGTAGTGGTAAGTTTGGTATATGCGAAACAACAGTTGACAAAAGTGCGATGGGTTTTAGCGGTACCAGAGCATTCGGCCATACGCTCAGTAGGTGATTTGCAGAATAAAAAAATTGCAACGGAACTGGTAAATGTAACGCGGCAATATCTTGCGGAGCGCGGGGTAGTAGCTGATATTGAGTTTTCTCATGGTGCGACTGAAGCAAAAGCTCCTGATTTAGTCGATGCTATCGTAGAACTTACTGAAACAGGCAGCAGTATGAAGGCAAACAATCTCCGTGTTATTGAGACGGTTATGGAATCTTCTACGCAATTCATTGCCAACCATCACGCGTGGAAAGACGAATGGAAACGCACAAAAATAGAGAATTTAGCGATGCTTTTTGAGGGAGCAATTATTGCCCGGGTAAAAGTTGGATTGAAGATGAATGTTCCAGCCGGATCTCTGGAACAAGTACTCATGAAATTGCCCGCTTTGAGAAAACCCACCATTTCTCCATTATCTGAAGGAGCGGGTTATGCAATTGAAACGGTGCTGGACGAAACGGTAGCAAGAAGTATTACCCCAGAGCTAAAAAGGGCCGGAGCTGAAGGGATTATAGAATACCCACTAAATAAAGTTATTCTTTAATATGTAGGTGATGAGACATGTTAAGGATATACGCATAAGCATGAAATGTTTTTTATCCAATCATTTTCTATTGTTTGGCTTGTACTATTTTTCATTGTTGGGTTTTTGGGATGCCGTACGGTCACGGTTCAACATGATAATAAGTCAGTATCTTCAGGTGAGACGCAGTCTCTGAATGCAAAAAAAAAAGCATATTCCTATTTTTGTACCGGATATTATTTTTTGTTGGAGAGAGATTGGGAAAATGCTGTTAAGAACTTTGAAAAAGCCCTCCGATGGGATGATTCCTCCGAAAGAATTATTCAGCATTTAGCAACCTGTTATTTCCAGTTGGGCATGAACGAAAAAGCAATCGATTACATGAAAAAATTGGCTGATATTAGACCAGATGAATTTAGCGTGCGTTATACCCTTGCTACTCTGTATGAAACCGTAGAAAAATTCAAAGAGGCCATTAAAGAATACGAATATGCTCGACGGTGCAAGACAACAAAGCTAGACAATATATTTCTGGCAGACGTTCTCTATCGGCTCGCCAATCTGTATATCAACGAAGGCGCGATAGAGAAGGGCGTAGATTGTTATCAGAGTATGTTTGATCTGAATCTGATAAATGAACCAGTTAAGATATATTATGAGATTGGACAAAAGTATTTTGAAAAAAATGAAATAAAAAAGGCGCGGGAATATTTTTTAAAGGCAAAACAGGCTGATCCAAAACTAAGCTTTACCAGTTTCTATCTTACTCTTTGCTATGATATGCTCAAGGATTATGATAATGCTATTAAAGAGGCCACGATCTTTTTGGAAAAAGAGCCAGATAACTGGGCAATGCACCTTGCCTTGTCTGAAATATATGATAAAACAAGAAACGAACCTAAAAAAAATGAAGAAATCAGAAGAACACAAGAAATTCTGAAAAGAAATACCGATGCTGGCACCCAAAATCCAAAGGAGTATTTCCTATTATGCCAGATTTATAAGAATCAACGTAAGATCGACGACGCTATCTCCGTCATTGAAAATTTGAAAACAATCCCCTTGGATAAAGAAACAATGCGAGATGCCCACTTTCTACTGGCAAATCTTTATTATGAAAATGAAAACTTTGACAGGACCGAAGAGGAATTGAAGATCACATTAATGTTAGATCCTGAGTTTCATGAGGCAAATAATTTTTTGGGCTACTTATTTGTTGAAAATAACAAGAATTTGGATATGGCAATGCAGCTAATCAATAAGGCATTAAAAGCAGATCCAGAAAATGGCGCGTATCTTGACAGTCTTGGTTGGGCATATTATAAAAAGGCACAACAGGAAGGAAGAGATGAATGTCTGTTTACTGCTCTTAAGATTTTATCGGACGCTGTTCAACGCATGGAAGAACCTGATATTTATGATCATATTGGAGAGGTGTATTATAGTTTAGGACAATGGGATGAAGCGGTTAAGGCATGGGAAAAAGCACGTGCTTTATATAACCAAACGCTCAATAATAAAGTTAAAATAGTAGATATTGAAGCAAAATTAAAAAAAATAAAGGAATTAATGTCTGCAGAAGAAAAGACGATAAGAGTTATTAAGAAACATAATGAGGTTGAAAACGTTATTCAGCCTTAAGTCATTGTAAATATTGGTTCGGAGGGGATGAGACAAATTGGCCGGACATTCACATTGGGCTAGTATAAAGCATAAAAAAGGTGCTGCTGATGCAAAGAAGGGTAAAGCGTTTTCCAAGGTGGCGCGTATGATTACTGTCGCTGCCAGGAGAGGCGGCGGTGACCCGGATATGAACCCCAGATTGCAGCTTGCAATAAGCAAAGCCCGCGCAGTCAATATGCCAAAAGAAAATATCGAACGAGCCATTCAGAAAGGTATGGGTGGGGGCGGCGGGGCAGAGTTGTTTGAGTGTGTATACGAGGGATATGGGCCTCATGGTATAGCATTAATGGTCGAAATATTGACGGACAATAAAAACAGGACTGCACCTGAAATCAGAAAGATATTTGAACGGTTTGGCGGAAATATGGGAGAATCTGGTTGTGTGTCCTGGATGTTCGAAAAAAAAGGACTTATTATCGTAAACTGTAATGAAATTACCGAAAATGAGTTTATGATGTTGGTTCTTGATGCCGGCGCTGATGATTTGCAAAGAGTCGGAGATGTTTTTCAGGTGATATGCTTACAAACAAGTTTAGATGCGGTAAAGAAGTCTATTGAAAGTAAACATATAAAAGTAGAAACATCTGAGGTAAGTTGGATTCCGAAAAATAATATTGATTTAGATGAAGTGGCAGGTCGTAAAGTTTTGGGGATAATGGATGCGCTTGAGGATCATGATGACGTACAAAATGTCTACTCTAATTTTAATCTGCCCCAAGTGCTTTTAGATGAAATGCAAACCACGAAATGAACTGAGAAGTATTTACGATTTGCCACAATCTTTTTGTAAATATTGCAGATTTTGTTGCGGTTGTTCGATCGGAGCAATTTCCGTTTCTTTGATAATTCTATGGCGTTTCTTTTCTATACGTAGTAATTGAAGGATCTGATCACCGTCCAGCACCTCCTCCTCTTCTAAATTCTTCGCTAAAAGATCCAATTTGTCCCGATTGTCGCTCAGCAATTTTTTAACCCTGTCATAACTTCCCATGATAATATTGGTAACCTCTTCATCTATAACAATTGCTGTCTTTTCACTGTATTCCTTTTCTTGCACAAGGTCGTGTCCGAGGAAGATGTTCCCCGATTGTCTGCCGAAGGTCTGTGGTCCTAGTCTTTTGCTCATACCAAACCGGCATACATAACTTCTGGCCAATTGTGAAGCTTTTTCCAAATCATTTTGAGCGCCCGTTGATATTTTTTCGAGAACCAATTCTTCTGCTGCACGACCGCCCAGAAGGACGCAAAGGGTATCGAGAATTTCCGGTTCAGTAGTTAAGTATTTGTCTTCCAACGGTAATTGCATTGTATAGCCCAGTGCTGCGGTCCCTCTTGGTATTATAGATACTTTATGTACAGGATCGGTATTGGGAAGCAGGGCAGCGATTAAGGTATGCCCCGCCTCGTGAAGCGCAACCGTGCTCTTTTCACTATTGCTCATAATTCTGCTCTTTCGTTCGGGACCGGCGAGTACTCTGTCAATGGAGGATTCAAGTTCTTCCATACCGACGGAACTCTTATTATATCGTGCCGCCAAGAGCGCCGCTTCGTTAATTACATTTGCTAGGTCAGCCCCAGAAAATCCTGCGGTACGTTTTGCGATGACCTTTAAGCTGACATCGGAATCTATTTTTACACTCTTAGCATGAACGGATAAAACCGCCTCACGACCAATAAGATCTGGCCGGTCAACGGTTACTTGACGGTCAAAACGTCCGGGACGTAGGAGTGCATTGTCCAGTACGTCAGGCCGGTTGGTCGCAGCAATAATAATGACCCCTTTCTGCGCATTAAAACCATCCATTTCTGCAAGGAGTTGGTTCAGGGTTTGTTCGCGCTCGTCATGGCCACCACCCAACCCTGTGCCACGCTGACGTCCAACACTATCGATCTCGTCAATAAAAATAATACACGGGGCCTTCTCCTTTGCCTGTTCAAACATATCCCGTACCCTGGCGGCACCCATACCAACAAACATTTCAACAAAATCGGAGCCACTAATAGAAAAAAAAGGTACTCCTGCTTCTCCCGCAACTGCCTTGGCTAGAAGCGTCTTTCCTGTTCCTGGAGGGCCAATCAATAAAACCCCTTTGGGAATTTTTCCCCCCAGTTTTTGAAATCGTTCCGGGTATGAAAGAAAATCAATGATTTCTTTTAATTCTTCCTTTGCCTCATCGCATCCGGCAACATCAACAAAGGTTGTTTTCTGTGAACCATTGTCAGAATACAACTTTATTTTTGCCTTACCGAAAGACATAAAAGGAGAACCCATCCCGCCAACCTTCTTAAAAAGAAAGAACCATCCAAGTGCCATGATACCAAAGGGAAAAACCCACCACATCAAAATATTTTTAAGGAAATTATTTTCTGCAGCACCTTTGAATCTGACCTTTTGCAATTCTAGCTCATTAACCAGTTCTGCATCCTGCACTGGTACAGTAACAAATGCAATTTTTTCTTCTTTATCTCCTACAGCGGATAATTTTTTATAGTGGCCACGAATAATGTTCTGCCCCACCGTGCAATCGGATATGTAACCGTTCTTCAGATATAACCTGAACTGGCTGTATGAGATTTCTTCAGCCTTGGGGGATAAAAACATCTGTATTACGTACACGACGGCGAGAAAGAGGAATATATATCCTATGGAAAACCTGGACTTTTTGGGTTTATTTTTTTTGTTCATGCAGTTTTGTTAAATAGTTAAAAGTATTATGCAAAAATTCAATATAGCAAATATTTAAAAACAAATTCTAATGGATTATATTAGAAAACAAAGTCAATGTCAAAATATTTCAATTTTGGATTTAAGTTGATAATGGACAAAAAGATACTATAATTACAAAACTCGTCGGGGTGTAGCGCAGCTTGGCTAGCGCGCTTGAATGGGGTTCAAGAGGTCGTGGGTTCAAATCCCGCCACCCCGACCACTAAAGTAAATGGTTTTAGAATACTATAATGATGTATCAAACTGCTTTAATCTCGTGCCGCGGTGCAAGGTGCGCATACCTTAAAAACATCTTAATGTCTTTGAGTTCCAAGTCTCTTTTATAGATTTTCATGTCATTGTCCTTTTCCTAAAATAAACCTTAAAAACCAGCAGTATTTTGTTAAAAACTTAAGCGGCGAATTTTTTCTTCAGTCATTGCGATTTGATTTTGAAATAGTCACGGGCAAGATGTTCGTTCTTTGAGAGTGTGCTTGTTGAGGAGAATTCCGACAGGGAATTGATCGCCGGTTTGAATTTATTGTTGGCAGGCGGGTATTTTCATCACCCTTGTTCCACTTACCCGATTCTGGAGAATATCCGGGAAAGGCGTTTTTAATTCGTTTACAATCTTAGGAAAAATGTCATTCAATATTTATCGTGAGGTGTTTTTATCTTTTTGTAACACTTTAGTTTTTTAAAAATTTTCCATAAAAACCGGATATTAAATGTAGTAGGGGCAGGTTTCAAACCTACCCCTATCAAGACAACATTGTTTATAATAGAGGGTTTAAAAAAACTAAAGTGTTACCTTTCTTTAAATTTTTTTAGAAGGAGGGGAAAGCGATGATGCTGAAGGGTAAGAAAGTATTATGGTTAATGTCTGTATGGATAGTTTCTGCAATGTATGGTGGGTTTGCCAGTGCGGACGATCTGGAGCCCTCTGCTCCTTCCGGGCAAACCATAAGGGCAACGAAGGAACTTCAACCCGCATGGAGCAAGAAGATAAAGAAGGCATCAAAGCGTTTTCAAATAGTACTGGATGGGGAAGGCGTGCTGGATAAAGAGACGGAGCTTGTGTGGGAGAAGTCTCCGGATACAGAAGCCAGAACGTGGATTGATGCTGTGTATTATGCCTATACCAAGAGTGTGGGAGGTCGTAAAGGGTGGCGATTGCCTACGGTTGAGGAATTGGCAAGTCTGGTAGATCCGACGCAGAACGGTCCTGCCTTGCCCAGTGACCATCCCTTTACCAATGTGCAGTCGGGCTACTATTGGTCGTCTACTTCCTATGTTAATGATATCAGCCTCGCGTGGGACGTGAGTTTCTACTATGATGACGTGAGCTTCTACGATAAGACCTACAATAGCTACGTATGGTGTGTACGAGGCGGACACGGCTATGATGCTCCGTGATTTGGTAATTTAAGTAATTTGATAATTTGGGGGTGGAGGGGGTTTCCCCCTGCCTGTTATTTTTTGGGAGATTCATAAGCATCCAGTAAACTTCTTTTGTAGTCTTTAAAAAGGGCGTAGAGGTCAAGGACAAACATATCCATTTGTTTATTGCTGAGACGTGAGAAAAAGTGTTTGAGGAATTTGTCTAACAGAGAGATTGCTACATCGAAAATACTCAAATCCTTTGTTCCCGTTGTTGGTTGACAGAGAAGTTCACTAGTATAGTTGATAGCAGGGGGGCAGAGGAATGAGCCCAGCAGAAAGTAAGTCGCATTGCATTGATTTATAGTAAGTTGAGTAGCATTCTACTTATGACCATTACTTTGTTAAAAAATTAAGCGGCGCAATTTTTCTTAAGGCGTTTGGATTTAATTTTAAAATAGCCATCGGCAAGTATTTCGTTCTTTGATAAGGCATTGGTAGAGGCAAATTCGAGCAGAGAATTGACAGCCTGTTTGATTTCATTGAAGGTTGTCGGTTTCGTTTCAAGGATTTTCGCAAGATAGGCATTTTGTTTGATCCAGTAGGTGAGAGTCCATGCAACAAGACAGAGATTCCAGTATCTCTCAATCTTGTTGATATGTCGGACCTGGTAGTGGTCAAAGTAAAAGGTGTCCTTGAGTTCCTTGAAACTGTGTTCAATGCCCCAACGGAGCAGGTAGTTTGCAATGACCATTTTGGCAGAGGCACGGAGATTATTGGTAATAAGGATATGATAGGTGTAGTCGTCGTCCTTATTCCACTTGCCCAAAATGACCACAAACTTGATGGGTACAACACAATCTTTCAGCTTTGCCTCGAACGAATAGGTTTTATGGGAAACTTCAGAGCCATCCGTGGTTTTGAATTTAACGAATTTGATTTTATCCCAGTAATGCTTTTTGATGAGGGTCACGATTCTTCGGCTATGGCTCAGAACATCTGGTTTGACAAGACACATCGTTTTCTTTACGGGATGGCGCATGAAGATGTTTCTGTTAGATTTTATTTCGGAATAGAAGATTTTGCCTTCCTTGTGAATGTGCGTGAGGAAGCGTGTCGTCGCATACCAGGAGTCGAAGACAGTGCCGGAGAAATCCATGGTTTTTGAGCAGGCGTCAAAGAGTTCCAGGGCGATTTGTATTTTGTCTTTGAACGGAGGATTGTTTTTTCCTCCGGGAAACTCCCTGGCAGGAAGGTAGGGAATGATGTCGATGGGAAAATGCTTCGACTCTGAGACGAAAGTAGCGCCGACACCGACATTGCAGACCTCTTTCCTTTTGAGTGGTCCGCAATATTGCCACTTTGCTCCCTCGGTCTTCTTTGCAAAGGGTTTCGGGCAGCCAGTGTCATCGATGGCGAGAAGCCCGTCTTTGGTGGGAGCAGTGGTTCTTTGTTTTTGAATGATTTCCAGCCTTGTGCGTTTGATTGCCTGGATATCCCATTTTGAATCTGAGAAGAAGTATTGAAACTTCTGATAATCGGTGTGAGTGGCTTTTGCCATTCCATCAAGGGAGTTTCTTTTGTAGTCTTTAAAGAAGGCATAGATGACGAGGGTAAACACGGCCATTTGTTTTTTGCTGAAACAAGAGGCGAAATTTTTCAGAAACGTATTTAACAGAGGAATGTTTGCAGAAAAAATACTCAAATCCTTTGCTCCTGTTGTTGGTTTATTGAAAAGTTCACAAGTGCAATTAATAGCAGGAGTAAAGGAATAAGTCAAGTGCAAAATAAGTCGCAAAGCATTGATTTGTAGTAAGTTGAGTCAAATTCGACTTATGACTTAAAAATATTTTTTTACATGCGTTTTTTAACAAAGTAATGTTATGACTTGACGATATTTTTTCACATTTGGTTTTTATTAAAAGGAGGAATATACGATGATCCCAGAGAAACTGCTGGAAATTATGAAGAAGGACGGAGTTGTTGCTATCGCTACCCTGGGCCCAGATGGGCCCCATATGGTTAATACTTGGAATAGCTACCTCAGAATTTCACAAGATGGACGGCTATTTATCCCTGCGGGCTACATGCACAAAACAGAGGCCAACATTGCCTACAATCCAAATGTGTTAATAACGCTGGGGAGTAGTAAGGTTAAGGGCTTGCATGGAGCAGGCGCTGGTTTCTTGATCAAAGGAAAGGCGTGTTTCATTACATCCGGTCCTGATTTTGATTTCTTGAAAGAAAAGTTCAGTTGGCTACGCGCCACCTTGTCCGTTACAATCGAATCCGCCACCCAAACCTGGTGAAGACGTAATTGTGCAGGTTTGTCAATCTATGAAAAAGTGTTGATTACAACAGACGTTGCCGAACCAGTGTCGCTGTTTAACGCTGGTACGGCCTCTTTTAGAAAGAGACCCTTCGCTTATTTTACGGTGCCCAAAGGTACATAAATGATGGTGTGCCTGAATTGACGAATGTTTTTAGGTCGATATTAAGAAGATTGATAGTTCCAAAACCGGCACTGCTGAGCTGTGAATAAATGTTGTTTTTGTAAGCGCCGGGTCTGTGATACATGACGATACTTGCCTCTGTTAGTCCAGCTTCCTCCTTTGCCAGTGAAATGGCCTCGTCGAGGTATCCAATCCGATCAACAAGGCCATATTCCAATGCCTGCTGGGCAGTATAAATTCTGCCATCAGCAAGTGACCTAAGTTTTTCTGGAGTTAGTCCTTTCCTGTTTTCTGCAATGACCATCAAAAATCTTTCGTAAAGAGTATCCATGACACCCTGAAATATCTTTCGTTCGTCGTCTGTCATTGTTTTCAAGGGTGACCCCATGTCCTTGTATTCACCTGTCTTGATTGAGGTGTCTTTTACGCCAATCTTTTGGAGAAGTCCTTCCATACTGAGATTGAGCATGATAACACCAATACTGCCGGTAACCGTTGTGGGATGCGCTATAATCTTATCTGCAGAAACGGCCACGTAGTAGCCACCGGACGCCCCTAAATCCATAATACATGCAATAACCTTTCTATCAGTACCTTTCTTAAATTGTTCGATTTCGTGATAAATCATGTCCGATGCGGTAACCGTGCCGCCTGGGCTATTGATACGGAGGATGATAGCTTTTATATATTTGTCTCTGGCTGCCGTTTTCAGCTCTTCTTTGATAAGAGCAACCATATCCGGTTCGTCTGACAAACCGGCAAGGCCTTGCCTTTTCGTTTCCGAAATAATACCGGAAACGTCTATTACGAGTATCTTATTCTTTCCACTTCCTGCGACTGCTGTTTCCCTGAGTGGTTCAATTGTTGGTACCAAGGATACCGATATAAAACTGCAGCCCGAAGTAAAGATGAGACACAAAACCAAAACGGTAACCGAGATGGAAAACAAATATTCACGTTTCATAAGGAGAATAGTATACAATAATTCTCTTGGTTAACATAGAATATTTTAGATATCAAACCGTAATACTATAAAATGCACGCAAGTCAAATTCCGGAGCCGTCTGAACAATTTATATTGCAGTACTTTGGCCCATCGTCACTGGCATTTGCCAGGTGTCGACAGCGGCCTGTTCGTAGGCCTTCTTCCCATTTGGCCGGTGTAGTGCAGCATTCGCACCCAGTGCTGGGATAGTTTTGTTTATGCAGGGGAGCACAGGCATGTTATTTTACTGAAGGTATGTCTGAATCTGTTCGTTTATCCAGTCAAATATCAGGTGCAGGGTGTACCACTCTCTCCGGGAATCCTGGATAAGAGTCGCCAGTTTGGCGCGCCGGCCGCCTATGCAACGGCGTAATCCAATCATTGCAAGTCTGCGTCCAGACTGCTCCATACGGGTAATAAATGGTACAGTTTTCGCAAACGATAGTATTTTTTCTGGCCGTAGCGGGAGGAATATAATTTTCATTCAAATTTCTTTTCCTGCTGCTCCGTAATCAGTTCCGGGTATAAGGTCACGATGGTTAATTGGTAATGGCGAATAAATTCATCCGGAGGTTGCAGAGTTTTCCGGAAATGGTAGCCCGTATCTACGAATAGCACCTCGTTTCGCAGTTCCATACGATAAAAGCAGTGCCTCAGAACCAAGGCTGAACTCTGCATGCTGCTTAAAAGGACGGCATCCTTGCCAATGACCTCCACTGCCCGTCTAATGTGCTCCATAAGAGTGAAGCACTCCAACTGCTTATTTGCGGTTGATACATCGAGTTCCAAAGTGTCTTTCATCGTCATTTCATCCTGCTAAGGAGTGCATGCAGTAACATGCCGTGCCGTTACATAAAGAATTGTACCTATAATAAATTTATCAGGAGCATTTCTAAAGGTTAATTCGAATGTACGCTTTCTTTCAATGAAAAACCGGAGAGATATAACGGTCTGTTCTTTTGTTGATAACTGAAAGAAGCATGAGAGATTTCAGAATCAATTCATTTGTCTTGCATTTATCAATTCATTTTGATACTATGCCGTAAAATTTATGGCTAAGTATATTTAAAAAGGTTGTCATCTGAGAAGGAGGAGTTGGTATTCAGAAAAATCTCCTGGCAGGTAGCCATTTTGAGTGGATTTTTTTTTTCATTATTGGGTTAGCGATAGGGAGTTTTTTAAATGTTTGTATCTATCGCATCCCGAGGAAAAAGTCTCTCGTGTCGCCTCGTTCGTTTTGCCCAATATGTCAAACTCAGGTTTGCTGGTATGATAATATCCCCGTGTTGAGCTACCTGTTGCTTCGGGGACATTGCCGCACTTGTAGGACTAAAATATCGTTACGATATCCGCTTATAGAGTTATTGACCGGGAGCCTGTTTACGCTTCTGTATATTTTTGTTCAATACCGGCAGGAATCGCTGTGTGTTCTTGTTGGCTATCTGGCACTCTGTTGTGCCCTGATAATATCGACCTTTGTGGATATCGAGTTCCTTGTTATTCCCAACGAGATTACTTTTGTGGGCATCCCACTTGCATTCCTTTTCAGTGTAGTCTGTCCTTGTTTGCATAATGAACCGGACACTCTGAGAAATTTCACTCTGATGGGTATCACCAGGTTAGATTCGCTAATTGCATCCTTGTCTGGGGCTCTGGTGGGCGGAGGCCTGATATTTCTTTGCAGTGTTGTAGGGAAATGGGTGTTCCGAAAAGAGGCCATGGGTTTTGGGGACGTCAAACTTATGGGCATGGTAGGTGGGATGGTAGGTTGGAAACTGGCGGTAGCGATATTTTTTGTTGCACCTTTTTTCGGGCTTTTTATGGGTATTCCGGTTTTACTCATGAAAAAAACACATTTGATACCCTACGGGCCGTTTTTATCACTGGCCACGCTTGTATGTATATTTTTCCAGGATTATTTTCTGAGAATTGTAGATCTCTATTTTCAGGTTTTTACCGTGTTATTTACCGGATTTCATACTTAAATCACGACGGAATGTAAAGTACTTAATTCTTACGCAGTGAAATTTTCTTTACCGTGAAAGGAGAGAAGCATATATGGTGAAAGGGCATGGTTTCGTGCGGAGTTTTTGTCTGATTGGAATAGCTGGGGTGTTGGTAGCGGGTACTGGTTGCGGGGAGGTGAAAAGGTTACGTCGGGAAAATCAGCAATTAAACGAGCAACTAACAAGCCTGCAGCAGGAGAATGCCGATTTATCGTCGAAAGCAGGTCAGTACGAGAGTGAACTGAGTAAGCTTGAAAGTTCAAAAAGAGCATTGGAGGCAAAATTACAAGGCACTGGGGCGAGCGTGCGGATAAAAAATGGCGCAGTTTCGGTAACACTTCCCGGCTCTGTGTTGTTTGATTCCGGGCAAACCACCTTACGCCCGCAATCTAAAGAAACCCTTAAGAAGATTGCCGGTATTCTGAAGACAGAGGCTTCATCAGAAATCGTTAGGATTGAAGGCCATACCGATGATGATCCGATTAGCAAACAAAAGGATAAATACAAATCAAATTGGGAATTATCAACGGCACGGGCAGCAGCCGTTCTGCACTACTTGGTGGAAGAATGTGGTATATCTCCCACAAGAGTTTATCTTGCTGGATTTGGGCAATATCAGCCCATAGCAGACAACAAATCGAAAGCCGGCAAGTCAAGCAATCGAAGAGTGGAGTTTGTGATCGTTCCCAGGGGCTCTGGCGGATAGAATTTTATCATGATTGTGATTGTAGATTACGGGATGGGGAATCTCCGCAGTGTAGAGAAAGCTTTTGAACGGTTTGGCTTTCCGGTCAAGGTTACCGATAATCCCAGTGAGGTCATTCATGCAGAGAAACTAGTGCTTCCCGGTGTTGGGGCATTTCGGGATGCTATGGATGGTTTACGTCAGAGGGGCCTTATAGAACCGGTGAAAAATAGTATCCGTTCAGGCAAACCATTTCTTGGTATATGTCTTGGTTTGCAATTGCTGTTTTCCAAAGGGTATGAAGACGGTGAGCATGAGGGTTTAAATATAATTTCAGGAAAGGTTGTCCGTTTTGACTTTCCTGAAAATAAGACGAACGGAAGATTAAAGATTCCTCATATGGGTTGGAATCAGATCAGTTTCATGAAAAAGCGCATACCAATACTGAGTAATGTTCCCAACAATGTCTATATGTATTTTGTGCATTCTTACTACGTCTGCCCTGACGACGAAAGTGTTATTGCTACGAAAACAGAATATGGTGTATGTTTTACTTCTATGATCTGGTACAAGAATATCTATGCAACTCAGTTTCATCCGGAAAAGAGCCAAGAGTTTGGGCTTACGCTCCTTAAGAATTTTGGTAATTTGTAAAGAGATTGTGTTTAAAATAAGCTATGTTCAGGATACGCACAAAAATTGCATAACTGAAAAGATGTCCTGATAACTGTCGTTTGTTCGTCTCAAACTTGATGGCAAGGGCTCCAAACTTTTGCCTTACCCACATCAAACTCTCTTACAGAATGAACTAAAGAAGTCCTCCCTGCGGGAGGGTTAAGGGATGGGTTTAATCGTATTATAAAAGTCGCCCAATGTGTAACGGGATTGTATAGGAATTTTCATTGTATTTAAGCGGGTTATAAGGTGGCATGGACAAACTTGCCTGTTTATGGTGTTTGAGTATACACTTGGATTTGGAATATATTACGCTGGCAAACAAAGTTTGTCGGCGTCACCCGGTAACCGAAGACATACCTTGATATTTGATATCTTTTAAAGACATTTTTGATATTTTCAGCAAAAATTATAAATGAAGTTAATCCTGACAGGGTTGACTAATTTGTTAAATTCAACAGATAACATGTTCATTATTCCAGCTATCGATTTAAAGAACGGTAAATGTGTGCGACTGACCCAGGGAGTGAAGGATGCGGAGACCGTCTTTTCTGACGATCCTGTGGAAGTGGCCAGGTCGTGGGAGGATCAGGGCGCCGAATATCTTCATATCGTTGACCTCGACGGGGCATTCGATGGCATACCACGTAACCTTGCCGTTGTTGAGCGCATTCTGCAACAGATAAAGATTCCGGTTGAGTTTGGCGGCGGTTTGAGGACAACCCAGTCCGTTGAAACGCTCCTCAATATGGGAGTCGACCGCGTAATTGTGGGAACAAAGGCCATAGATTCGCCCTCGTGGGTGAATGAACTCTGTGCGGCATTCCCAGGACGCATTGCCGTCGGAATTGACGCAAAAAATGGTAAAGTGGCCGTGAAGGGCTGGACTTCCGTGTGTGAGTGGGAGGCTGTTGCCTTTGCCAGGGAAATGGAAAAAGCGTCTCCCTGCGCCATGATCTTTACTGACATCTCAAAGGACGGGATGCTGCAAGGGCCGAATATCACCAGTTTAAAAGAGTTTTTAGCGGCTGTTACAACCCCGGTTATTGCATCGGGCGGAATCTCATCGATGAAGGATATCGAGGCGTTGAGCCAGTTATCCATTGCCGGGATGATTATCGGTAAGGCTTTGTATACAGGACATATCAAATTTTCAGAAGCAAAACAACTCTGTAATTCACTCTGCATCAAAAAGTAAAGACGTTTTTGCATGGAGTGAACTATGATTCTGTATGAGACAGAAGACATTCGGTCTATTGTACTTCTGGGACATGGAGCTTCGGGAAAGACCTCGCTGGTTGAATCGATGCTTTTTAAGGCCGTGGCGACTGCACGACTCGGCAGTGTTGAAAATGGCATATCGGTGTCGGATTATGACCCCGATGCAAAAAGAGGAAAAGCACTCGATAAACTCTCCCATTCTGCACTGCAATTGGAAAGAGTGTGAAATCAATATTATTGACACGCCTGGCTATGCAGATTTTATCCGCGATACGATTCCCGCTCTTGTTGCATCAGAAACCGTCCTCATCGTCATATCAGCCATGAACGGCATTCGGGTGAATACCAGAAAGCACTGGGATCTTGCCTGCCAAAAAGGACTCGGAAAGATCATTGTGGTAACGAAGGTAGATGGAGAAAATATTAATTTTCATGCTCTGCTTGAATCTATCAGAAATACATTTGGAAATACCTGTGTTCCTTTGAATTTACCCGTCGGAACGGGACACGATTTCCGGGATGTTGTCAATCTCCTTGCCTTACCCAGTCCTTTGCAGGATGGCGTTGCCGGTGACGCTCACGCTCGTCATGATGCCCTGATTGAAACGATCGTTTCTGCCGACGATGCATTGATGGAGCAATACCTTGGTGGAAAGGAACTGGACAGCGCAGCCTTGCAATCTTGTTTTGTGAGGGCCGTTGCGGGCGGATCTGTTATTCCTGTCCTTTGCTGTTCCAATAAACGCGTGGATCATCGTAATTATTGAAGTTACTGTTCCAACGAGATTTATGGGTGAGATTACCGGAAACCTTTCCAGTCATCGCGGGCATATCAGAGGCATAGATTCTCTTGGGGATTTGCAGGTTGTCCGGGCTACCATACCCATGGCATCCCTAGCCAATTACGAAACGGAATTGAAATCCATGACGGGTGGGCAGGGCACATTTACGAGGGAGTTTTCACATTATGATGTTGTACCAGCGCATCTCATGCAGCAGATTGTTGCACATGCTGCGCACAGAAATCATGCCAGAAGAGAATGAATTTTGTACGAGGTCAGCAAGGATAAATGTACTTTACCATCCTATCCTTGAGAAAATTCACATTTTGTTGACATCTTAAGGATATCTCAGGAAATAGTATGCAAACGCTCTCTTTTCAGAATTGCCTCCTTGTCTCTTTCGATCTGCATCTTGAGTTCTTCGGAGGTTGTAAATGGTATCTCGTCTCTTATTTTAAAGAGAAACTGAACTTCAAGGTTTTGTCCGTATATATTCTCATGGAAATCGAGAATATGCACTTCAATTTCCATTGTTTCATTCTCACTTGTAAATAATTCTCTGGTGAAGGTAGGCCTTAAACCTATGTTGGTCAGCGCCAGGTACTCGCGTCCAGCCCAACGCAGCTTTGTTCCGTAAACACCCCGGGGTGGTCTCACCTCATGATGCAAATCCAGATTCGCAGTTGGGTACCCGAGAGTTTTTCCCCTGCCGGACTTTCTCACTACCGTACCCAGGACAGAAACAGGTCTGCCAAGCATCCCTTCTGCAGTTTCCAATTCCCCTTTCAGTATGGCTTGCCGGATTGCTGTACTGCTAATTATCTGCCCCTGATAAATTACCGGTGGACATTCATATACTTCATAGCCATAAGTAGCAGCCAAACTACGAACCAAACCAATATCTCCTTCGCGGTCTCTCCCGAAATGGCAGTTAAAGCCCAGCACAATACGTTTCACGCCTAGCCAGCAGACCATGATCTCGTGGATAAAATCTTCTGCACTCATATATGCAAGCTTTTTGTCAAAAGGAAGAACAACCGTGTGGTCTACTCCCAGATGGCCAAACAACGTTAGCCGGTGCTCCAAAGAGGTAATAAAGGAGGGTGGCCTGTTTTCGAGAACATTTTTCGGGTGACGGTTGAAGGTAATGATAACTGACTCCCCTTGTTTTGCAAGGGCGTGTTCTCTGATACTTTCAATGATCTTTTGATGTCCCCGATGTACGCCATCAAACATCCCTATCGTGGCAACAGGGAAAGGAATCTTTCTGGTTAATACATTTATGCCATAAATTGTTTCCAATACGGGTTCCTTTTATTGATCGATCCCATGGTAAACTACACCTATTGCTCAAGAGGCTCTGTTTCATTGAAATTTTGTGTAGAGTTCCGTATGCCGGCTCAGATCATTTTGCCAGTCAGTCATGAAAGACTCTTGTTTTTCATACAAGTAACGTTGCACCACCGTTTCTTTGTCTTTCTCAAAAACCGTCTTGTCCGCTGACTTTTTGTCAATCAGGTATATAATGTAGCAAGCCTTTACTCCGGATGTTTCTAATGCAATTCCTCGTTGACCCGGTTTCAGCTCGAACCCCTTTTTTGCTACATTCGGCCTGTCCTCTTTGAGCGCTTCGATATATCGTGAGTCTTTATTGAAAAGCTTCATGGGACGATTAATATAATTTGTTTCACAAACAGGGACGTCTTTTAAACCGCTTTCCGTCTTAATTGCCTTAACCATGTCTTCGAAGGAAATGCTCTTGGTGGTTGTGCCTGCATATTTTTCAGCAAGCTCCTTTGCCTTCAGGAGTCCCTTTTCCATCCGGAGATCGTTGATTACAATATTTCGAATCTCTTCCAGGGGTGGTGCTGCTGCCGTTTTTTTATCAACGAGCTGAAAAATAACCTTGCCTTCCACGTAATCGAATGGGATGGAAGGCTCATATTTTCCCCGGTCAAATGCAATTTGAACAAGTTGGTCAGAACCAGGCAATACCTCAAGCAGGTCGTTTTCCGTGAGAAATTCGTCGTTCGACTTCTTGCCTTTCGGAATTTCGTAAACCACGTTGTATTTATGTGCCAGGTCTTTAAAGCCTGGTCGTTCTGTCTTATCCATTGTCTCGTATATCTCTTCGTCCAGTTTATTCATTATTTCTGTGGCTTTTGTCATAGCCTTTTGCCTTGCAAGTATCTTTTGAATGTCGCCTTTCACTTGAGAGAAGGATTTGTATGGGGAATCAATTTTCTGTTCCTGAGGCTTACCCGTCTCAGGGGAGATTTTTTCCTCTATTTTCACCGCCTTTTTTTCAGCCGGAGGCTCATCCCTGGTTGTCTGTTCTGAGGCAACTTTGTATTGTGTCTCCTTATTATCTTCATAATATTTTTTCATTTCGTCGTCAGTAACCGGTACTTGCTTTTCCAAGTCGGTATATCGTGCAATCAGGCACTCCAGCTTTATCCTTTCAGGGAACTTGTATCCGGGTTTTTCTGCGTCTGCGTTATAGTCATCATTCCTATACTTTTCATAATAGGCGCGTATTTCATCTTCTGTTATATTTACTGAATCCTTGAAGTCCTTTGCCTTTAAAGTAAGTATCTTGAGCTTTACCTGCTCATTTTCCAGAGAGTACCTCAGCCAAACTTCGTCTGTTGTCATCTTTACCGACATTCGGATCATGGAGTCCAGCTTCTCAACCATGATCGCTTCCTCTAAAGTGCGTGCTATTTGCTCCTGATTTAGTCTGAAATTCGTACAAAGAAACTGGAGAAGCCTTGGTCTGTCGATGTTTTGGTTTTCACCAAATATCTGAAAAGCGAATCTCTGAAGACCTTCATCGATTTCCTGCATGGTTACCATGATCCCCATCTTCTTGGCTTTCTCGACATACATCAGTTGTTTCCAGACCAGAGAAGCGATTGGTTCTTTCGATTGGGAGAAGAATAATCTTTGCCATCGACCTACCATATCTGCAAATTCGTTCTGTGTAATCTTCCTGCCCAAAACCCTCCCGATCGGTTTCTTAGGGATCATTTCCATTGCAGAATAACTAATCCCCCATACACACATAGCAAAAATCATGACGATGTAAACCGTCTTTTGATGCCTTCTGAACCAAGAACTCGAGACCATATCTCCCTCTTCTATTGAATATACTACCCAGATGTAATGTAAAAATAAAATAAAGTGTCATTTTATATGCAATGCTGGCAATTATCAAATGCTTTTTTGCAATTTGTTTTTATTACGGTGCAGAAAAATAATTAATCGATTACAGCACAGAAATGTCTTGACATGATTTCCAACCTCTGCTTAAATTTGCACTTTCAGATTTTTTTGAGGTTTTATACATGGCCAGAGCGAAGAAAAATATGGTAATTGTTGAATCCCCCGCCAAGGCGAAGACCATTGGTACGTATCTCGGCGCATCCTTTTTCGTCCGTTCGTCGATGGGACATGTTCGCGACTTGCCCGAAAAAAAAATTATCCGTAGATATTGAAAACAATTTTACTCCGGAATATAAGATCATCCCAAGCCGGAAAAAGCTTATTTCAGAGTTACTGGCTGATTCAAAGAAGGCAGATGCTATCTACCTGGCATCCGATCTTGACCGCGAGGGAGAGGCAATTGCATGGCATTTGACCCAGGCTCTTGGAATATCCGATGAAAAGGCACGACGGGTTACGTTCAACGAAATCACAAAAGATGCCATTCTGGAGGCCTTTAATCATCCCAGTCCTATCAATATGGCAAAGGTGAACGCCCAACAGGCGCGGCGGATACTCGACCGTATTGTCGGTTACCAGATAAGCCCTCTTTTGTGGAAAAAAATCTCAAAAGGACTCAGCGCTGGCCGTGTCCAATCTGTGGCTGTTCGTCTGATTGTGGAACGCGAAAAGGAAATCCGGGAATTCAAGCCACAAGAGTATTGGAGGATTACTGCCGAATTAAAAACCATTTCGGGTGATATACTGAAACCCGAGAATCTTAAAACCTTTAAAGCCCTCCTGCTAAAGTTCAACAACGAAAACATTGAAATAAAAAACGAAACGCAAGCTACGGATATAGTCAGCGAACTTCAAAAGGCAGGGTATTGTGTTGCTCATGTAAAAAAACAGACGAAACGCAATAATGCCCCTCCTCCCTTTACCACAAGTCTCTTGCAGCAACAAGCGTCAACCCGATTGCAGTTCAGCGCAAAAAAAACAATGCTCATTGCCCAACAGTTATACGAGGGTATTGATATTGGCACAGAAGGCGCCGTAGGGCTTATTACGTATATGAGAACGGATTCATTTCACATATCGGAACAAGCGATAACATCCTGCCGGAAGTTGATTGCAGATAGCTATGGGGAAAATTACCTTCCGGAAAAACCCAATATGCATGCATCGGACAAAAAAGGAACCCAGGGCGCTCACGAAGCTATACGACCTACGATGATCGAATACACGCCTGAATCCATAAAAAACTCTTTAACAAAAGATCAGTACAGGCTGTATGAACTCATATGGAACCGATTTGTTGCCAGTCAGATGAAACCGGCACTCTACGCAGTAACGGATGTCGAAATTGTTACGCAACCTGAAAAAGTCTCAATAAATGATACGCCTGCGCCTTCAAAGCAGTACTTGTTGAAAGCAAGGGGGAGGGAATTGCTTTTTGATGGTCATACCCGTGTTTCAGGACACGAAATGGAAAAGGATGAACAGATCCTCCCGACATTAGAGAAAGACCAAATACTTGAATTAATAGCAGTCGCGCCCACACAGCATTTTACTCAACCCCCACCCCGCTTTACCGAGGCGTCTCTTGTGAAAACCCTGGAGAAGCTGGGGATAGGAAGACCAAGCACCTATGCTGCTATTATCTCTACCATACAGGACCGTGGATACGTCAAGCAGGAGAAACGCGCCTTTTATGCGACGGAACTGGGGATGCTGGTTACGGAAAAACTTATTGAACATTTTGCAAAAATCATGGATGTAAAGTTTACCTCGCACATGGAGGATGAACTGGACAAGATCGAAGATGAAAAGGTCGGGTGGCTGAAAGTGCTTAAGGAATTCTATGAACCGTTTAAAATTGATTTGGAAAAGGCGGTGGGAGAGATGAAAAGCGTAAAGGGAACACCGGAAGAAAGCAACCAGAAATGCACGCTCTGCGGGCAACCAATGGTTATCCGATGGGGCAGACACGGTAAATTTTTGGGCTGTTCGGCGTTTCCTACCTGTAAAAGCACCCTTCCTCTGGATGAAAAAGGCGAGCCGGCGCCCCCGGAAGCAACTGACCAAAAGTGTGAGAAATGCGGAAGCGCCATGGTGGTGAAGACGAGCCGGCACGGAAAGTTTCTTGCATGCTCTGCATATCCCGCCTGCAAGAATACCAAATCTCTTACCGGAGAAACTACAAAGGTTGAGCCCACGAATGAAAAGTGTGAAAAATGTGGCAGTCCCATGATTATCCGGTTTAGCAAAAAAGGCCGGTTTATGGGATGTTCTGCCTATCCCAAATGCAGGAATATCAAATCACTTCCCACCGGAGTAAAATGTCCGAATGAGGGCTGTGGAGGCGACCTTGTGCAACGACGATCAAAAAAGGGTGGTGTATTCTTTGGATGCAGCAAATACCCGGAATGCGATTATATAACAAAGGAACTCCCCAACACTTCTGATGCAGTAAAAGAAGATGACCCGGGTTAAACAAAAAGAGCAAGGTGGCATTGTGGAGCGTCTGTACCAGAACAAGGGGCCCGTGGTAATTATAGATTCAGTTCTTCGATAAGATACTTATGAAAACCGGCGTTGCTCATCTGCCGCTTCACGGGGGTAAGGCGCCTTCATGGCTATTCCAGCGTATGAATCGGCTTGCCACGGGAAGTTACGATTGCCGTGGTAGGCGAATACGGTCACCGGGAAATGCTGAAAAGACTTTCTGACCCATTCTGGTTTCAGGCATTCGGCTGTGTGTTAGGATTTGACTGGTATTCAAGCGGCGTTACAACAACCACATGCGGCGCGCTCAAGGAAGGTATAAAAGGGCTTGAATGGGAGCTATGCCGGTTTATTGCTGGCGGTAAGGGAGGAACTTCCCGGAAAACGCCGTCGGAGATTATCCGTGTGGGTGATCAGTTGTCGTGTGACCCGGAAAAACTTGTCTATGCCAGCAGGATGAGTGCCAAAGTGGACAGTAGCGCAGTGCAGGATGGGTATCAGTTGTATCATCACTCATTTATCTTCACAAAGTCCGGTGATTGGGCTGTTGTTCAGCAGGGAATGAATAATGCCAATAAATATGCACGTCGATACCACTGGCTTGGCAGCAGGGTGACAAGCTTTGTAGTGGAGCCCCATCAGGCTATTTGCTGTGATTCACGGGGGGATACCCTGAATATGGTCGCCGTGACGAATGAAGAGGCACGTCAATCCACTGCCGTTCTTTCACAGGTAAAACCCAATATTATAGTCGAAGAAATTAAGAAGATACAGAGATTGCATCTGCCGCCCCGTCACCACGTGGATATTCGCGATATTCATCCTGACCGGTTGTACAAGATATTCACAAAAACCTACGAACATACCCCGAAAAATTTTGAATCTTTGCTGGGAATTGAAGGAGTGGGTCCCAAGACCATCCGGACGCTGGCCTTAATTTCGGAAATTGTGTACGGGAAAAGTCCCAGCTTTCATGATCCCGTTAGGTACAGCTTTGCCCATGGTGGTAAGGACGGATATCCGTATCCGGTTGATAAAGATGTTTATGACCGTACGATCGGGATCTTAAAGCATGCACTCAAACAGGCAAAGGCAAGAAACAGCGGAAAGATGGATGCTCTGAAACGGCTAAACAGTTTCATGTCTTAAGTAATACCAATTTGCATTCAAAGGAATACCAACAATAATACTTTTGCCAGAATGATATTGCATATTAGTTTATGTTTGAATGCAACTTAATATAAGTACCCAACGTTGAGCGACCAGTCTAGCCGCCCAACCATTAGAAATTGTATATTGCACAGGATGATACGGGCTTTGTCACAAGCGCTCAGTCGAACGGTAATATCTAGGTATTCGTGTTGAATTTATACAAATTATTCCGCAATTAAATTTTCCTGCCATCGTGATGAAAGTGCGGGGCAACGGGCTAACTCACGTGCCGCTTTGACGTTGGTCCTGCGATTGCACATAATTATGTATGCCGTAGCAACAGTCCATTGCGGAAATGACCGTTCTGCGAGGACCAAAGCATTGCCTGCCTCTACATATCCCTCCTGTAAGACACGGAAATACCAGCCCGTCTTTCCTGTTTGTTTCACGAGGGTGCTGAAACCTTTGACTCCCCATCGGCGCTCTATTTTCCAGCAGGGTTGTCGGGGCTGTGAAATCTGAATAATTGCCTCGCCGGCCTTAAATATATCACCGATACAAACCTCATCTTCCAGCAAGCCGATGGTCGTGAAATTCTCACCGAAGGCACCGTAAATTATGTCCGGCAGATGAAGATGCTGCTTCCAATGCGGGTAATGCTCGGACGGATAGGCATTAATTGCCTTGTGTAGTCCGCCGTGCACTGATAAATCAGCCTGCGCATCACCGGTGAGGTTAAACTTTTCCGCCCATACAGGACCGCAAACGGGTGTTTTGAAAATACCCGTTGTCCATGGCTTGTTTGTTGAATCAATTGCGTGTGCCCCATCGATTGTTTTTGGCAAACCAACCTGAATCGACAGGATTCTTGCTTCTTCCATAGATGCTTTATTAAAACATCAAATACCAGAAAAATCAAAATGAAAGGTACCTGGATGATCACAAAGTATTTTGACCATTTGACATTTATAAAATGCTTGTTTTTTGAGATAAAAAAAGTATGCTTAATTCAGAAGTTTTAGTGCAGATGTATCAGATAAATCTATTGTAAGGAGTTGTGAAATGAAAAGAGAGTCGATATTATTAAACGCTTCCGTTTTAGCTTTGACCACCTTGGTTTCTGGTTACAGTACGTTTGCTGAAACGAAGAAGTTAGACAAAACACCGCCGGGGCATTTATACATGCAGGAAAAACAGGGTGCCCCTTCATCTTCCCAACAGGACGTGTCAGCTCTCTCCGGTAAGGTTGTGGAAACCATGAATAGCGGTGGTTACACCTACCTCTGTATTGAGAAAGATGGCAAAAGGACATGGGCTGCTATACTGGAAACTAAGGTAAACGTTGGGCAGGAGATTGCCTTGCAGCCGGGTAATGAAATGGTTAATTTTACCAGTAAGACCCTTAACCGGACATTTGATAAAATCATTTTCTCTACCGGACCCGCTTCACTGGATGAGTCGGTTGATGTAAAGAGTTTCCATGGAAAAACCACAGAAAATAGAGCAACAGAGGTTGCTCCCGGTGAGAAGATTCAGGTGGAGAAGGCTTCTGCTCCAGATGCATACACCGTGGCAGAGCTTTACGGGAAGAAGGCAGAGCTTGATGCAAAAAACGTTACGGTACGAGGAAAAATCGTGAAGGTCTCCTCTGGCATTATGGGGAGGAACTGGCTGCATATTCAGGATGGAAGTGGAAATCAGAAAGACGGTAGTAACGACCTCGTGGTAACATCGAAAGACCTGGCTGCAGTGGGTGATATTGTAACCGTCAGCGGAACGTTACGTAAGGATAAGGACTTCGGGAGTGGTTACAAGTATGATGTGATTGTAGAGCAGGCAAATATTAAAAAATGAGCAACAGAGCCTCCTTTAAGATAATTCCCCGAGAAATGTCAGCCAAATAGGGAGGTATGGTCTTGATCTTTTACCGAAAATAAAGGGGACTCCGTTTCTGTTAGCTGCATTCAGTATAGCGTGAACAAGCCTTGTTTCTCTCCATTCGTGTTATTAGCTATTAGCGCTCGCATTTTTGCGCGTTTAAAGCCAAGTGCGTGGTAGTACGTCGGTCAGCCTCTTTATGTCGTCCTCGCTATGGGTGGCCATTAAAGAAATCCGTAACCGGCTTGTGCCTGGTGGCACCGTAGGCGGGCGAATGGGAGGAATTAAGATACCATTTTCAAAGAGTTTTATAGAGAGATTGACTGCACCTTCCGTTGACCCAATAATGAAAGGAATGATAGGGCTTTCTACTGGAATAGTGTTTACAAATTTTGACAACTGTGACTTTGCAAAATAAATATTTTTCCATAACCTGTCAATAAGTGACGTATCTTCCTGGATAAGGGTCAGGCCTGCTAGTGAGGCAGCGCATGCAGCAGGCGGCAGTGCTGTAGTGTATATGAAGGAGCGTGACTTATTTTTTAAGAAACTAATGAGAGGTTTGCTCCCCGCAATAAATCCACCGATGCTGCCAACCGCTTTGCTCAAAGACCCCATAACGATATCGATTTTTCCTTCTAGCCCGCAGTGCTCAATCAGACCTTTTCCCTGCTTTCCAAACACTCCGGTAGCATGAGCATCGTCGACCATAAGCATGGCATCATATTTTTTGGCAATGTCTGCAATCTCCATAAGTGGGGCAATGTCACCATCCATACTAAACACGCTGTCGGTAATCACCAACTTTCTTCGCCATGCGGAAGACCTTTGTAATAAGGATTCCAATTGCCTGACGTCCTTGTGAGGGTAAATACGAAACGTTGCGCCGGATAGGCGGCAACCATCGATAATGCTTGCATGGTTGAGTTTATCGCCGATGACAATATCTCCTTTTGAGACAAGAGAGCAAAGGGCACCAAGATTAGCCATGTAACCCGTTGGAAATAAGATGGCCGCTTCGGTTCCTTTAAACTCTGCAATTTTTTTTTCCAGCGCCTGGTGGAGTAACATATTTCCAGAAATCAAACGTGATGCACCGGTACCCCATCCGTATTGATGAATAGCCTCAATGGCGGACTGTTTTATTTTGGGATGATTAGCAAGTCCGAGGTAGTTGTTTGAGCAGAACGACAGATACGATTTGCCGTTTATCTGAACACAGGAATCTTGCGCACTCTCAATCGTTTTAAGATCGCGGAGCAAGGCGCTATCTTGTAATGCCTTTAATTCGTTAGAAATGAAATCGATTCCCATCTTATGAACGTTTTCTTGTTTTTCTGTGTTCTGGCGATATAATAATTGCCGAATTACCTGTTCTTACAAACATTCGGGGAAATACCCTATGAAACCTATCAACCATTTAGGCGTATCTGCTATTACTGGTATAGCAACCTTTTTGGTAACGAAGACGATTATGCCGAGTGTAGCTTGTTTCCTTGCAGGGTGGCTGACAGATGTTGATCATATATGGGATTATTATCACAATGGATGCAAACATTTCAGTATTAAAAGGTTTGAGCGAGCAATGGTCAACGGTGAAATAAAAAGGGCACATTTCTATCTTCACAGTTATGAATTATTGTTCATCCTGGTATTTCTGTGTTTTACCACTCATTTTCCCTATTTTTTATGCTTTACAACCATGGGATTCGCAATTCATTTGTTTCTTGATCAGTTATTTAATCCCGTAAATCTGCTCACGTATTTTTTTACGTATAGAATGTTGAATGGTTATAAGCCGGAAATTATATTTAAGACAAAACAGCATGAGACAAAGGCTCGTGAAAAAACCGTGTAGGGAAGTATAGTATTTCCTTTACGAGCATCATCTTCGATAGTCGACATTGGAATAATCAGACGTTTAACGAAATTTATGAAATACGACTTTAGATTACACGTGCTGTACATCTAAAATTTCAACCCCAGGTCTTTGATCATCTGAAAATCATCTTCGACCTTTCTTCCTGTTGTTGTCAGATAGTTTCCAATCATCGTGCTGTTGGCACCTGCGTAGAACATCCACGACTGCAAGTCTCTCAGATTCTTCTGACGGCCACCGGCAATCTTAATTTCCTTGTCGGGTAAAATGAATCGAAATACAGAGATAATTTTTAATGCTTCCATTGGGGTCAAAGGAATATTGTTTTCCAATGGTGTGCCGGGTATTGGATGTAAAAAATTGAGGGGGATGACATCTACATTCAAACTTTTCAGGGTAAATGCGAGGTCAATACGGTCTTCGATCCCTTCCCCGATACCAAAAATTGCACCGCTGCATATTTCTAATCCGGCTTCTTTTGCACAACGAATGGTGTTTACCCTGTCATGAAAGGTATGGGTCGTACAAACCTTTGGGAAAAACCTTTCAGACGTCTCCAGGTTGTGATTGAGCCGTTTTAGTCCCGATTTTGTCAGAGATTCAGCGGCTTCTCTTGTCAGAACCCCGAAGGAACCATGAGGATGGACGTGGGTATTCTTCGTAATTTTTTCAATTGCTGCGCAGATACCCCTGAGATCGCGAGAATGAGTGATTCCGTATCCACTGGTAACAATGCCAAGAGCGGTGGATCCTGCTTGTTCAGCGCACATGGCAGCATCGAGTATTTTGTTGGTATCAATGTGTGGAATTTCCTCTATGCCTGTGTGATAACGGACGGATTGAGAACAGAATCTGCAGTCTTCCGTACATTGCCCTTGTTTTGCGCTGACGATGGAGCATGTCTTTACCGAATGACCAAAATACCGTAACCGTATCTGATTAGCCCAATAGAACAGATCATAGATTTCATCGCCCTCTCTGCGCATAAGGAGAAGGGCATCTTCCCGGCTGATGGACTGATTTTGCAAGGATTGATTCGCGATTTCTTTTATGATGTTATTCATTACAGGTAATACTTTCTTTCATTGAATATGATCAATAATGCATATTTACGGCACACTTTATTCTAACGTGATATACCCCGTATCTTCGCTGTAGGCAAAGAGTTCTCCATAGCGGGCCCAGCTGATGAAGATCTTAAACATTTTTGCCGGGTCTTCCTGCGGTAAATGTACAACAAACTCTTCCTCGACATGATCACGTTCGATCCTTCCTTCAGGATCTCTTTTAAGCATCTCAAGGATATGTTTGTAAGTGTTCAAGTTATACAACTGATCTTTCCAAAGTCGTTTCTTGACTTCGGTATCGGACTCTATAAATCTTTTTCCCAATTCTGTGAGTAATATTTTTTGTTTTGGAGTGTCAATAAAGTCCAATAATTCTGCCGCCTTGGCGATGTTGATTAAATGCCCAAACTCTTTATGAATTTCAATTGCGAGGCGGAAGATATCCTCTTCGCCTTGGTGCGCATTGAGAACTTCCAACAATCCAATGATCTCGTTTATGGATACGTCTGGCAGAGGCTCTAAAAGGACTCCCGCCGGAAGCTTAAGAGGCGGTATAAGTATTTCTTCGTCAGGAATAATGGCACTTGCAATAATATGGTGAATGCGGTCAACGAGATTAAGAAATTCTTGGGTACGGGAATCGCGCGGACGGGGAAGAGTGTTTTTTAGAATACCTCGAATACTGCCGGGATTGCTGCCCATAATTACAATGCGATCCACCATATTTACAACTTCTTTGATATCGTGGCTGACCATAAAGATCGTTGTGAGTTTTTTTCCTACTCGAGACCATATATCCAGTATCTCTGCACGCAAGGTCTCAGCAGTTAATGCATCGACTTGTGAAAAGGGTTCGTCCATGCAGAGGATTTCGGGTTCGGCGACTAGTGCACGAGCAATACCCACCCGCTGTTTCATCCCGCCGGATAATTCACGGGGATATGCCTCTTCGTACCCGGCAAGCCCTACCAGACGAATGGAATTATCTGCAAGCCGTTTGATTTCATTACGGGGATGTCTTTTTGCCTTTAGGACTATTTCTACATTTTCTAGTACTGTCATCCATGGATAAAGGGCAAAATTTTGGAAAACGATACTAGCGCCCGGATTAACTCCTTTCAACGGTATGCCGTGACAGAAGACATGTCCTGTTGTGGGACGAATTAATCCTGCCAGTATCCTCAAAAGTGTTGATTTTCCACAACCAGAGGGTCCCAACAACGCAACAATTTCTTCACGATAAATGGATAAATTGATATCTTTAAGCACCGTAACCGGATTTCCATTAGGTAGGACAAAACAGTGATTTATGTCTTTCAGTTCACACAAGAGTGTATGAGATTTTGCGTTTAGTTCTGGCATTCGGTATCTTTCTTTCTCTCCGGAAAGTTATTACCGTAATAATTTTTCTTATGAGAAAGTGTATTTTTTTTGAACTATATTATATAAACTTCGCCACACAATACGATTGAAGACTACAACAAAAACTGACATAGTCAACACAGCGCCAGCCAATAGTGCAAAATTAGCCTTTTCCGCTGCCTGACTAATTATAGCGCCAAGGCCATTTGCGGTAATGATACGTCCCCGTAACGTGAAAAATTCCGCAACAATACTTGCGTTCCATGCACCGCCCGCAGCCGCAACCCATCCCGTTATTAAAAAAGGAAAAACTGCAGGAATATAAAGATTTTTTAATCGTTGCCAGAGGTTCATTTCATAAAGATATGATACTTCCTTTAAGTCGGTAGGGATAGACATGGTGCCTGCAATTACATTAAAGAGAATGTACCACTGTGTTCCCAGCAACATAAGCACAATGCTCCCAAAGTTAAGACTTATGCCTGCAATCTGTAATAAAATAACAATGATTGTATATAGCATGGGTGCAGGGAATGAGGCTACGATCTGGACTCCGGGCTGAAGTATTCGTGAGAGCTTCGGCGAAAGCCCAATAATCAATCCTACCGGAAAAGTCCATAGCGTGCCAATGACAACTGCGGATAAAACCCTGAATAGGGTGAGACATCCGCACCATAAGATTTGATGCCAATTTGAGAGGGATAGAGCTTGAAGTAAGTGGTATAGTTTCCTGCATCCAAACCCAAAAAGACTTATAAAAGCGGCATATATCATCCACATAAATACATGGAAAGGAGGCCGTATTTCTTTCGTGCCTTCTAAATGAGCCTTTTTTCCTGAAAAGAGACAGAAGAGGTAATTGAGTCCGGAATTGATGATGAAGCTGAACATGCTACCAATATAGTGCAATAGCCCAGCCTTTCTTAACCAATTTAAAAAGAAGGATGACACAAGAGTTTGTGTTCCAGTCTCTTCTATCTTAAATTTTTGCGACCAGGCAATTGCAGGTCTCCATAAAAAGAAATCGAGAAACACGATCATAACCATCATGGCTGTGATGGCATAAATCATGGCGGGAAAATTGTTATGATTAACCGCAACGCTCATATAGGAACCTACACCGGGAAGACGGAAATCGTTCTGACCCAGCACAAATGCTTCGCAGATCATCAAGTAGAACCAGCCGCCCGCCATGGACATCATGCTATTCCAGATAAGTCCAATGATCGCGCATGGTATTTCAATCCATTTTAGGGTTTGCCACCAGCCAAATTGAAAGGAAGTAGCAGCCTGACGCATATCTGCCGGCACGGCACGGAGTGAATGATAGAAACTGAACGTCATGTTCCATACCTGTCCGGTAAAGATCATAATAATTGCTGCGAGTTCCAGCCCAATATTTGATTGGTGGAATAAACTTACGAATGTCAACACTAGCCCCGGCATGAATCCCAGGACCGGGATACTCTGGAGGATGTCCAGGAGGGGGATCAGCACTTTCTCAGCAATCCTGTCCTTGGCCGCCCAATAACCATAAACAAGGGTAAATATTAGGGAAAAGCCATACGCAATAATACCACGCGTCATGGAAAAGAAGGTATATTTTGGCAATGCCCAGGGACTAAGGTCGATTTCTACAGTAGGACATAAAGTACCCATCCACTCTTTTTTAACGGATATAAAGCCACAAAAAAGACCCGTAATACCCAAAATAAGGAAAAAATCAATCCATCCAAAACGGACTGGTTTATGTGTGGATTTGTTGTTTCGTGTGTTATGAAAGATTTTTGTCATGTAGAGTGAGTTTTTTAAATCCCTGAAGAAAGCGATTGTAATCAAGTGTGGATATGATCAGATAGATATGATTAAACACAAAAACGCATAGATGTTAAATTAAGGCCATCATCCTTTTGGCAATTATTGAGCGCAGACGCACTATGACCTTTATCCGTTTTTATATTTTAGGTAGGCTCTCCGGACAAACTGCCAAACGATTTCAGGACGATCAGACCGGACATACGTCATGCAATCGGTCCCCTCAAAGCTCCATGTTGCGATATTACGAACTCCTGATTCATAAGCCACGTCCACCGCGGTCGCGATCTCCTCTTCTCTTTCTGCCGGCACCCGGTAGCCCTGTATCCATATCTGAGGCTCCTTGGCATATTTATTTGAAAGTGCACACACTTCGCTGGAAATACGGCGCACAAACTCTGTTACGTCTTGTTTATAAGCATACCAATAGGGGTCACTTCCAAAGATATTCATGTTTTTAATCATGGCAACCTTTTCCCATGAGTAGATTCCATATCGCGGGTCGGTTGTTGGAAACAGGCATACCGAATTTATCAGCCCCTTCGTTGACGCTGTATTGGCAAGGTATTCAAGAAAATTAATAATAGTCGTTTGACGGAATGCCTTCACATCATCGGTAAAATCCATTGGCATCTCATAGCCATACTGTTGTTTAAAAATATCTTTACAAACTTCACAGGTGCACCCCCAAATATTTCTCTTTTTACCGCCGAATAAGGGTGCAAACTCACCAAAAAACAGATGTGGCTCATCCCAAAAAACGCCTTCAGCGCCTGTCCTTGCCGCAAGTTCAATCCATGTGGTCATCGTATTTCTAAAGGTACTTGAATTTAAACATGCCTTATAAATCTTTATTTCTCCCTCGGGAAAATTTAACCGTTGCCGGCAGTTGGGATACTCTTTTACGAAGGTGGAAAATGATTCTCCGCCAAAAACACGCCCAATACCCCAGGGATCAAGAAAAACCTCTAGTCCAACTCCACGACTTGCCTTTACAATATCAACCATTGTCCCGGCATGGTAGGAGATATCGTGTTCGCTCATGGTGTGAACGACAAAATTACAGCCATCGTCGACCATTTTTTTCATGTCTTCCCGAACATGACGCAATATCCTGTTGCCAAAATAACTTGCTCCCAATTTCATGATCTTCATGTTATCCAGAGAAAAGCCGTATGTCAAGGAAATCCACGGGAAAGGTTTTTCGCTTGCCTGAAATTTGATTAATTGCTAATATGAACACATAAAAAAAGAGGCTCTGCCATGTACGTGTTTGAGGCATTATTTTTAAGGACCTATACCAATATCTTGGGAACCCGTCTTTGCTAGCAGGCATACATTCTCAACGGAGATGTGTATTATGCTATTATTGGGTAAACCACCATGAAATACGGGTCCAAAAGATAGCTTCACACGGCATTGCGGTGGAGCCCTAATTCCTGCATTTCAATCTGTCAGCATATATTTTTTTAGATTCATAAATATCGTGGTTCAGTTTTACTCACAAATCACGTACTTCATTGAAGCTATGCAAATAAAAATCTGTAACGACATTTGAAGAAATGTCGGAACTTTATTTAAAGATTTATTGTTTGTGAAGAAGGAAATCTTAATCGATGAGAGATGGCGAAATCAGAAGAAGAGAGTTTGAAGAAAATGCGATGGTGCATCTCGATTCTCTTTATAATATGGCTCTCAGATTGGTTTTTATTAAGGAGGAAGCTGAGGATCTTGTTCAGGAAACGTATTTAAAGGCATACCGTTTTTTCGATACCTTTCAAAAAGGTACAAATATAAAAGCATGGCTCTTCAAAATTCTTCGAAATACCTTTATTAATAAGTATCGGAAAACGGTGAATATGCCGAATGAAGTTTTTTTTGAAGATATAGAGTCGGTTAATATAAATCCGTCCTATGAACAAGAAGCTAAATCCGGAGAGTCCGTTGATACCTTAGAAAAAAAATACAACGACTTGGGGAGCTTACTGGATGATGAGGTAAAAAATGCCTTAGACAGCTTACCGGTAGAATATCGTGAAGCTATTTTACTTTCAGATGTGGAAGAATTATCATACAAAGACATTTCAGAAATTACGAATGTGCCCATTGGTACGGTAAAATCAAGACTAAACCGAGCTAGGGGATTGCTTCAAAAAAGTTTGTTGATATATGCGAAAGATAAGGGTTTTATAAAGAAGGAGAAATAATGACGTGTAGTGAAGCTATTAAACATTTCCATGAGTTCATGGACAAGGAATTAGATAAATCTCATTATCTAATCGTGAAAAAGCATATTGATAATTGCGAAGACTGTCACAAGAAGTATACATATGAAATAAATGTTCGTTCATTGGTAAAAACGTGTTGTGCCAAAACGACAGCACCTGTATATCTCTATGGGAGAATAATCAATAGTCTCGACTCTGTTGACTTCGGTGTTTTGAAATACACCGGCAGAGAAAAAAATTATCAAGAAAAAATTTTTCGCACGTCGTTTTTGTCTTATCCTTTTACCATAGCAGCTTCTATCCTTATTTCAATAGCAGGCGGTATCTTTTATTATGCAAAGTACTATCAAACTGATTCCACAGCTATCGTTGAAAATGCTGTTAAAAATCATGTGGTAGCAGTAAATGACAATTTGGTATTTAATGAAAAAACCTCTGTGGTGGAAAATATTAATAAATATCTCGGAAACACAATAAATACCAGATTGAGTAATTCGTCTCCTTTCCTCAACGCAGAACAAGTTAGCATTAAAGAGGGGATGCCAGTCAGATCTTGCGGAACAAGCAGCCCGTGTGTAATTTTCGATAAGGGGGGTAATAAGCTGTCACTCCAGGTTGTCCGAAAAGGTGGCTTTCCCATTGCGAATCTTGAAAGAGTCCAATTGGGGCATAAAGAATTTTATATCGGGAATCGCCAGGGCTTTAATTCTGTGTTGTGGGAAGAAGGTGGTGTCGCCTATTGCCTTACCTCAGATTTAAATAAAAATGAAATGCTGAGATTTGCAGCAACACTCACATCTCAATAATCTCCGGTTTTGGATTATCTACAACGGTGAGTATGTTCTCCAATCATCGATTCTGATTTTTTAATCATCCTTACCTCACCATCTCTTCATGAGAAGAGGTGATGACGGAATAACTCCGGTGACAGAGAGAGTGTGTGTTCACTCACGAAGATAATTATGAACCCGGCTTTCTACGATATAACACTTACCATATCGGATACACTCATCACATGGCCTGCAGACCCTGCGGTATCTATTCGAAAGACAAATATGATTTCCCGCGGTGATGAGTGGAACCTATCCGAGCTTAAATTTAGTTCCCATTGTGGTACTCATATCGATGCTCCATATCACTTTGACGAAAATGGTATTACGGTAGATCAAATTCCATTAGATTCACTTATCGGAAACGCAACGGTGTATGACGTAAAGAATAAGGAAAAAATTAATGTAGAGGATTTAGAATCATTAAAAATAGGAAATTGTGATCGGATTATTTTTAAAACAATTAACTCTACTTATTGGAAACGTCCTACATTTATAAAGGAGTTTGTTTATATTACAAAAGAGGCTGCCGTATATTTAGCTGATCGTAAGATAAAACTGGTTGGGATTGATTATCTTTCGGTCGACAAATTTGACGATATGTATGCAGATGCCCACCATATACTTTTGAAAAAAGGTATTATTATCATCGAAGGACTTGATTTGAGTATGGTAAAGCCAGGAGATTATGAATTGATTGCATTGCCGTTAAAAATAAAGAATAACGATGGCAGCCCAGCACGGGTAGTTTTAAAAAAGAACGCTCGCTATTTAAATGATATATAATCCGTCAGACGATTGTACAAGTTCAGGAGCTAATCGTGAGATGAAACCGTATGGACAGTATACGTTGTGAGAGGGATTTTCCAGCCATGTTTATTGCAGGTATCCAACGCGATCTTTTGAATGATTCTGGAAAGTTTATAATAATCTTTTGCAATTTTTCCAGAGCATTCAACAAAAATAAGGTAGTCCAGGGACGTATCTGCTACTTCTTTAAATTCCACATTAAGATTCAAAATAGTATCCTGATAACCTTCGTTGATAAGTCCCGCTTTTACCGCTTCTTTCAGTTTTTGTGGAACTTCGGTAATACATACTGCCTGATGCTGATAATCGATGCCAAAGGTAACCCAGACGCAAAAGTTTTTGGAGAGGTTGAGAGGTTTTTGATTTAAGAATTCTGCTGTATGATATGTTTTAGTGCTTCCGCCCTCCACGACAAGTTGTACAGCTTCTGGAGTTTGTATTGCGACTTTCCCTATGGTTCCATCTGCGAGAATAACCCAATCGTTCTCTTTGCACGGAAACCATGGTTCGTTGTGATGATAGGGACGTGATCGGATGTCCTTAAGTTTATTCAAGGGAAGTCGGATCCTTCCGCCCGTTAATTCCGGATTAACCAATAGTGAATTGAAGTGTAATGTGACGACTCTCCAGGGAAGACCGTTGTATATTACCCGTTCATTTTCCTTTACAGATCCAAGATTTAACAAGAGTGTTGCCTGTTCATAGAAACGGGGAAGGGTCTGTTTTGCCGTCCAGATGAGACCTAAAATAAAAATGAATGCTATACTCAAAAGTACCCAGTCGCCGCAGAGGTAAAGTACGGTCAGCATTGCCCCGGTAGCGCCCACAAAAGTAAGCACCTGATACAACACTTCTGCAAGGCGAATGTAGAATGAACCCGCCACCGTCTTGTGAATAATGCTTCCTTTGTAAATATGCCGGTGAATATATCTAAGCAAAAAGAATACAAAAAAGAATGCGAATACGG
Source organism: Candidatus Brocadia sapporoensis (assembly GCF_001753675.2). Classification (GTDB taxonomy): domain Bacteria; phylum Planctomycetota; class Brocadiia; order Brocadiales; family Brocadiaceae; genus Brocadia; species Brocadia sapporoensis. The sequence goes on from NZ_MJUW02000112.1 coordinate 76,134, forward strand.
ATAAGATAAAATTCCTTCCCCGGCTCTTGAAAAAGACCCTCACGATATCTTTGCCCGATTCAAAAAATGTTTTTCTTTCGCTCAATTTATCAGTCAATTGATATTTCGCAACGGTAAGCTGGCTTGAAATTTGTTTTTCTTTGGTATACCAGATATTTTTAAGTTCAAGGAGTTGGTTTTTCAAAGTATTATCTTTGACCTGATCAGTAATCGTGTGGATATTTTCCAGGGCATTTTGTATCAGGGAAATTTGGTTTTCGTAATAGGCTACTTGCATCCTCATATTTTCAATTAACCGGGGACGGGCAGTCATATTTTTTAAGTCATTTACAATTGGGCCTATCAGGGTCTGAATCTCCTCCTTCCAGTCAAAACGTTTTTGCGGCTTTTGATAAAATGTTTCTAAATCCAAACCCGTTGCAATTTCCTCAAAATTTGTCTTAAGAGGTTCCAGACGTTCATTGAGTTTGTCAATTTCTTTCGTAATTTCCGATTTCTCTTCATGAGTTTTTACCTCACGGAGGTTTGTCTTTTTATTTTCGATTTCCTTTTCTAATTCAGTAATAAGCTGGGAAACACTCATAAGGGTTTCGAGTGTGTTTTTCTTTGTGGCTATTAGTTCTTTAGTTTCATAGGATTTCTGATTTTCTGTTTGTCCGCATACCGGATTGTCCTTCAAACAAGTGAAAGACGAAATGACGATAAGAAGTGCAATCAGAAATACCTTTATTTTCATTGTTTTCACGCAGCTTCTACAAATGAAATATTACGAGAATAATTTATTATTGATCAAAATATTTTTAGTAAAAGTATAGCGTTTTTAAAAGAACACACAAGAAGAAATTATACACCTCGTAATCATAGCCCAAACAAGTTGTAAGAGACAAAATATACATCACATAATTTATACTTCAACTCTGTCAGGGATTCAAACTCCGGTAGGGTTAATTATCTTTGGATCTTCTAAGTTTTGTATGGATCAATTTTCATAATCCTGGTAAGAAAGACGATAGTATTTTAAGTTTGAGATATTCACGATCTTTAATACCATAGGCTCTGCGTTTAATGACACGGACTTTGTTATTACCTTAATCTTGCACTTGTGCAAGATTAAGGTACTTACTCGTGACAACTTATTAGAGTTTTATTTTATCTGAAAACCCGTATTTTTTATGGTATTGAGAAATAACTATTATAACGTTTCATAAAAACATTGACAAATACTATGTTGTTAGATCGAATTTTTTCCAGCGATGAATAACC
>NZ_MJUW02000022.1 GCF_001753675.2 Candidatus Brocadia sapporoensis
TTTTCATTTTTCTCAACGGGTTTCCGGGTGGCATGGACAAACTCGTTTGTCCATGATGTCCGAATCTATGCATGGGTTTGGGACTCTACCGCACGGACAAACGAGTTTGTCCGTGTGATAGATCCCAAATCCGAGCGTAGATTCGAACACCGATGAATTCAACGCTATCCGGTTATAAATTTGCGTGTTTTGTTCCCTCCCTTCCGGGATGTCATTCCCGCATATTTTTAGCGGGAATCCATGAAGTTTAGAGTCCACGGGATACCCGCTAAAAACGTTTGGGTATGACAGAAACCGTATAAGCAAATTCCTAACCGGATAATGCTGAGAAGAGTGGGTTGTTTGTTAAAGGTATCGAACTATTTTTTGTGATGAAATTACTTCGTGTCTGAACAGAAACTACAAACATGTCCTTTTGAACGGATCACGGGAAATCTTTTGCAGATTGAAATTGCAGGGTTTGAAGGTTCCTCTCTTCGGTCAAAATGACAAAAACAGGTGTTTTCGTTCAGACACTATTTATGAAAAAGGTTGCCCCGGGCTAAAGACGAATAGTTTCACCAGAATGAGATTCTTCGCTTCGCTCAGAAGACACAGAATAAAAGGGTCAGAACGGCAAAACAAAAGAGCTCAGAATAACTGAGAAGGAGGTGTTAGATGATGAAAAATATTCTTATCATTGCAGGCGTTGTATTCTGTGGTATGTATCTGCCTTTGTGTCGTGCAGAGGCTTCGCACAGCAATAAAATCCGGGTGTTGCGTTCCGACAGCGATGGCGCAGTCCTCGAACTGAGGTTGAGCGGTTTTCAGACGGAAACGACGGAGTACGAAGGCGAATCGTATCAAAGCATTACGGCGCCCGATACCGTTCAGAGCGATCAGCCCGGCAAGCCCCGGATGCCGGTTTGTGGCACACTGTTAGGGGTTCCGGCTGTTGATGGCGTTTCCCTGCAGATCATCGATGCCAGTTTTAAAACGGTACCTGGGTATCGGCTGCTTCCGGCTCCGGAATGGAAGGTGTCGGGGAACAACATGGACGAGCCGGACATAGAGAAGGCCTTTATAATGGACCAGGATATTTACCATACCAGCGCTTTTTATCCTGAGGCAATTGCCGGCATCGGTTACACGGGATATTTGCGCGATCAGGCGGTGGCGCAGGTGCAATTTTATCCGGTGCAGTATAATCCGGTGGAAGGCGTTGTGCGCCTTTACCGTCGTATTCTCGTAAAGGTTACATGGAATGCCCGGCAGGTGGCGCCGTCGCCCCGTCGGGCTCCGGGAACAGGCCGTGCCTATGAAGAGACGCTAAAGAACCATCTTTTGAATTACGATGCCTTGCAGCGTCCGGCATCTTCCCCGGAAATATCATCCCCGGATGCAACCATTGAATCCCAGGAGCTTCTTGAAAAAAGCAGCGGCGGAACGTCCCTTAAAATTGGTGTTACGGAAGACGGTATATACAAACTGACATATAACGACCTCGATGCCGCGGGCTTAAAATTGAATAGTATAGACCCGCGCACAATTATCGTGAGTAATAAAGGCGTTGAAATTCCCGTTCACCTGCAGGGAGAGGACGACGGTACATTTGACACAAATGACTATCTTCTGTTTTATGGTATTGCGAATAAGGATATTTATACAACAAAAAATATCTACTGGCTTACCGTTGGCACCGGCACCGGCAAGCGCATGACCGCTGTTGATGGCACCCTTTCGGGAAATGCCGCTATTCCGGAATACTTTCCCACAACCCTGCATGCAGAAGTAGACAGCGAATACTGGCAGACAATGCCTAACGGCGGGAGTGAGGATCATTGGTTCTGGGACAAACAGCTTACTGCGCCATCTCTGCAATCAGCGCAGCCTGAGGGAACGAATACCGTTTCAAAAAACTATTTTCTGAGCTTAAATCATATTTCAACAGAGAATGCTACGGCAGAGGTGCGTGTGCGATTGAAGGGGCGCACCAGTGTTCAAAGCGTAAATCCCGACCATCATACAAAAATATATCTCAACGATGTTAAAGTAGATGACCAGACGTGGGATGGTCAGCAGATCTACGACCACAAGGTAACGGTTCTGCAATCAGCGCTGCTTGAGGGAACGAATACCGTGCGCCTGGAGCTGCCGGGAGATACCGGGGCGAAGGAGGTGGATCAGGTTTTTATGAACTGGATTGAAATCGACTATCTGGATACCTACGTGGCAGAGCAGGACAAGTTGTTATTCGGCGCACCGTCGAACGGTACGTTTCAGTTTGAGGTCACCGGTTTCGGGAAAAACACCGTTATGGTTTTTGATGTGACGGACCCCGTCAGCCCGTCACGGATAACCCATACCAATGTCCCGAAATCAGGGAATACTTATACCCTGCAGTTCGAGGGCGATGCCCAGGAGGGAACGCAGTATCTTGCGCTGGCATCTTCACAATTTAAATCACCCTCCAGCATTGAAAGAGATCAACCTTCATCCTGGAAATCCACCAGCAACAAGGCGGATTATCTTATCATCACGCATGAAGATTTTTACAGCAGCGCTCAAAAGCTTGCAAACTACCGGAGCGGGGCTGGCTGGAAAGTGGCTGTGATTAAGGTGGGAGATATTTATGATGAATTTAACTACGGCATCTTCAATCCACAAGCGATCCGGGACTTTCTGACCTATGCGTACAACCATTGGGCTGCTCCGGCGCCCAGCTACGTCTTGCTGGTGGGCGACGCTTGTCAGGATTTCAGAGATCTTTATAAAACCGGTACATTAAACTATGTGCCCTCCCAAAATATTGAGACGAACATCCTGGGGGAAACGCCATCCGACAACTGGTTTGTCCAGGTGAGTGGGGATGATATCCTTCCGGACATGTATATCGGGCGGATCAGTGTGCAGACGAAACCGGATGCTGCGAATATTGTCGATAAGATTATTTCCTATGAAAAAAATCCCCCGGCAGAGCCCTGGAATAAAAATGCGCTCTTCGTTGCAGACGATGATGATATCTCATTTGAAGAAATGTCGGAGCAGCTTGTCGGTTTATTGCCTGGCAGTTACAAGGCAAACAAGGTATACGTAAGCACCTATTCCTCAGGAAATCCGACGCAGGATATTATCAATTATATCAACAAAGGAAGCCTGCTCACGAATTACTCGGGCCATGGCGCTGTAAACCAGTGGGGATTGTGGGCTAATAACAAGAAAGCGATTTTGAACGCTTCTGGCATCACATCGCTGGACAACACGAATAAACTGACCATGGTAACGACGGCGAATTGTCTAAACGGATATTTTGCGGGCACGAATCCTCAAAAATCCGTTGCCGAGCAGTTTCACCTGCTGAAAGGAAAGGGAGCGATAGCCGTCTGGGCGCCCACGGCGTTGAGTTACACGTCGGGTCACCGGCTCCTTTTCAACGAATTGTATAAAAATTTCTTTCAGTATAATCTGCACGGTCTTGGTGCTGCCACGACTAATGCCAAGATTTCCGCCTATGCCAAGAGCAAAACCTGGGGTGAGCTGGTGGAAACGTTCGTGCTTTTCGGTGATCCGCTTACGCGACTCGGTATTCCTGAAGAGGTATCATTATCGGTTGACATGCCGAATGGAGGCGAAATTATACCCGCAGGATCTATCTATACGATCCAGTGGACGGCATCCCAGGACATGGTGAAATTCACCCTAAAATATTCTTTGAATAAGGGAAAAACGTGGAAAAACATTGCAAAAGATGTGACCGGCGCCAGCTATGAATGGCAGACGCCAGGCACTAAAAAGAGCAAGAATCAGTGTCTGGTCAGGGTAATGGGGTATGACAATTCCGGCAAGAAAAAGGCCAAAGATGTATCAGACGCGGTATTTACCATAGATGCGGCGCTGTAGTCAACCAGTTAATCCCTTGAAAAATTCTTGCACAAACGGTATAAATGCCGTTTCTGGTAGGGGCGGGTTTGAAACCTGCCCCTACATGGCAAAAATTCATATGATATTTACAATACAGCAAGTCTGCTACCAAATCTCACCTATCGTAGAACCGATCCTTTGGCAAGCTCGGGCCATTGCGCCGTGCATGGTGAGCCAATCAGACCATCACGACGAAGTCGTGGGGGAGAGGGAGGAGGGTGTAAAAAACTTCCTAAAAAAAGAAGTTTTTATGGAGTAATACTATAAGACGAAATTGTCACAAGACCTGGATATTAACGATACGATGCAGAACCCCGTTCAGAAGAAGATTCAGGACAATGTCCTGGAGATAGCGCTCGATCTCTGCCGTAGGACGAAGGGGCAGCAATACATTCCCATTACAGGTCACAGTATGTATCCCCTCATCCGTGAAGGCGACCAGATATTGGTGCTGCTTGGATGGACGGGGATACAGCGGGGTGATGTGATTGTCTTCCGGCGCGAAGGTATGCTCATCGCTCATCGGGTGATGAATATAGACAAGACAGATGCCGGGCACGTCCTGATCACAAAAGGAGATAATGTCCCCTATTTTGACCCGCCCCTGAATGACAACCAGATTATTGGCAGGGTGCTCGCCGTGAAAAGAGGCAGCCGGCAGGCGCCTCTTAATACCGTGGTCTGGCGGGCGCTAGGGTGGCTTATCGTGGTTGGAACTCTCTCTTTCAGCCAATTACTCAGTTACGGGATGAATCTTAGGCAAAAATATTTTGGTCTGCATTTCAGCCGTACAACGTCTTTTATCCACCGGGGGATACGGGCTTTTTCCCGCACTATACGCAAAGGCCTTACGCTGTTTTTTCTGTAACCATGTTGATTGTTATCGGTCTTTACTCTTGTTCTGCCCACCCTGCAACGCCAATTTTTCAGATGTGATCGTAGCCAGAAAAACGACACAAGCGGCTATGGGAAGAAGTGCAAGGGGCAGGTGGTGTGTTCTTACACAAAAGGGAAATTCCAATACCGAAGAATAGGGTGGTGTCATTCTTCGTAATAATTGAGTTTTTTAAACGAATAGCATCGCTCGTTCGGCCGTGCTCACGACGGAACCCCTTGCGGCTGGCTTGTACGGAGAATAAACCCCTGCGTTATGAAAAACAATGGTATTAATTTTTTTTGCGGGCAAGGTTTTTCAAAGTGTTAAATGGTTCTTTTGTTGCATGCCTCCTGATAAAGGTCTCCAATTCTCTTCGCCATATTTTCTGCGGCAAAGTTATCCGATATTGTGGTTTTCAGAGAGGCGGAAAGATGGTCTCGTAGTCCGGCATCTTCGGCCAGCCTCATCATTGCAGCACCGAGAATATCCGGGTCTTTGACCGGCACTAAGAGTGCGTTTTCTCCATCGATCAGGATATCCGCAATACCATCGATATTCGTGGCAATCACGGGTTTTCCGCCAGCGCCTGCTTCCAGGATCGAAATGGGTTGCCCCTCCCACAAAGATGGTAAAACAAAGACGTCGATGGCAGATAAAAGCTCATGAACATTCGTTCTCGCACCCAGGAAATGGACGGAATCAGAAATTCCTAAGTCCCTGGTAAGTTTTTCCAGCTCGTATTTAAGCTCCCCTTCGCCGATAATCCACAACCGGGCGTGAGGATGCTTGTTCCTGACTGCTTGAAACGCCTCAAGAAGGTAACTCTGTCCCTTTTGCACATGAAGACGTCCGACGTTTCCAAACAATAGGGCAGATTCATCCATTCCGTATTGAGCGCGTATCATCTTCCTTTCCCTGCGATGTTGGAATCTTTCTAACTCAATGCCATACGGAATTATGACGCTATTCCTTTCCTTTATTATTCCTGCCGCCAAACCTTTCCGGTAATCAGACGGGCAAACGCAGATGACTTTATCCGTCAAGCAAAGAAGGGCTTGGTCTATCACGCGTAAATGACGGGGGAATACATGGTTTTTACTCAGGTAATGCATGCCGTGATAACTATGGATACGAACCATGGGTCTGCGTGCAACAAAGGCGCCGATTCTCCCCCAAAAACCGGAGGTGCCTCCATGGGTATGAAGGACATCAAAATCTGACGCACGGAAAATCCGGGTAACTTCCCGGATGGTTTTCAGCCGGATACGATTATCCATGAAGACAGGAATTACCTCAATGCCGGATTTCCTGGCCTCATCTGCCAGAAAACCCTGTTCTTCGCATGCGATACAGACCTCGAATGCGTTACGATCGAGATATTTCGCAAGCATCAATACATGTACCTGGCCACCGCCAATACTTGCATCATCAATCATCTCTAAAATGCGGATTTTTTTCATCGTTGACATTGCAGCTTTCCCGTTGCGCGCAAATACCACCGCAGTATTACAGATTGCAGCCTCCCCAGGTGCTTACGATAGTAGTAGAGCTGGCTAGTGCGATACAGTTCATTAATTTTGTGCTTATCAACACTACCGGAGCTTCCGGCGAGTATATGAATAATAGATGTTTGTGGATAGTAAATAATTTGCCATCCGGATGAGTTGATCCGTTTGCAGAGGTCTTTGTCTTCGAAGTACATGAAAATATTTTCGTCAAAGCCCCTGGTCTGTAAAAAAGCGTTGTGCCGCACCATCAGGCACGCGCCGGTTAACCATCCAGGAGCCTTTGTATTGCTATACCAATGCTCTAGTATCGGGCAGACAACCTTACGCCACCTGCGAGCAAAGAAATGCACTATTTTGTCAATGAATTCAACTGCCAAACCTGGCAGACGGCCTGCAGAAAGCTGGAAGTGTCTGTCCTCAAAAAGGATCTTGGGGCCAACTGCTCCAACTACCGGATGTTCATCGAGAAAATCCGCTAACAAGGTAATCGAATTCTCAACAAGAATCGTATCTGCATTAAGAAACAAAAGATACTTACCTTTTGCCACGCTGGCGCCAAGGTTATTTCCACGACTGAAGCCAAGATTGACCGGGCTTTCGATCAGTTTTACATCCGGAAATTCCGAATGGACAATCTGCCTGCTATCGTCGGAAGAGGCATTATCAACAACGATAACCTCGAAGGAAATTCCCTTTGTTTGTTCGTAGACCGATTTCAAGCACTGCCGTAGAAGCACAGCGGAATTGTAATTTACCAGAATAACGGATACCTTCATAATTTAATTGTACAGGAGTTTTCATTTTGTTTAAACGGGTTATCGGATGGCACGGACAAACCTCGTTTGTCCGTGTGATATATTCCAGATCCGTGTGTGTATTCAAACACCATGGACAAACAAGTTTGTCCATGCCACCCTGTGACCGAAGACATAAGCAAGATGGGGTAGCGCAAGATAGAACGTCGTAACGGAATACATGAAATGAAAATCGCCCACGTGAGAAAAGGTATCTATCGTTATATTCTACTCCAGAAAATATTCCCTTCCAGACGTTAACAATTAGCGTATTTCTCAGGCCTTTGTTCCCCGGAGGAAGTCCAGGTATCTGGCGTTTTTACATTCTATCGAAATTCTGCTGTCAAAGCAATGTCTTGTTGCCAGGTTTAGTGAAAAGGCAGAATCTCCAAGGAACCTGAGATTTTGGAATATTTTGAAAGTGGTTCCTCATTTAATGCCTGAACGAAAACTATCAAAAATATCATTTTGGTCGAAATCATAAAAGCATCTGTTTTCGTTCAGACACTATTAAGATGGAGGATGCAACAGGGGGAGACGCCTGGATATAACAGAAAATCAAGTTATGTTTTCGGTTACCGGGTTGCACTGACAAACTTTATTTGTCAGTGTGATATATTTCAAATCCATGTGTATATTCAAACACCATGGACAAACTTTGTTTGTCCATGCCACCCGGGAGCCCGATAAAATAAAATGAAAATTCCTATGCAATCAAGAAAGAAATAAGTAGTGCAGGGGGATTACCAGGAGATGGGACTCTACAGATTTGGAGCTTGTGTAAAGAATATTTCCTCCCGGCAAAAAGATTCTCGCCCATTACCCTTGCCCGGAATATGTGCACCGTTGGCAACGCCCATTACAGAAAAAAGACGAGGGTATCTCGTTAGTGTCGTGCGTCGACATTGACACAAACATACGATAATTGCCATGAAGGTGCATTTGGTAATTTTGAAAAGAAGAAAGCGTCGTAACTATTCAGCGTACATTCGCTCACAAACCCTATGAGTGATCAAAATATTGATTCTGTAATCCCGAAGGGATGTCATGATTATAGCATATCGTTATGCAATGACGGTTAACCCTGTAGGGGTGGCATGGTATC